>CAMDRK010000011.1 GCA_945906715.1 Nitrospira lenta | reverse complement strand
GACAGCCCAATGCCGGAGTCTTGGACCGCGAACCGCACGGTGGCCTCCGTCTCGGTCTGATGCACCAACGACACGGAAATGAGGACTTCGCCCTGCGCCGTGAACTTGATGGCGTTCCCGACCAGATTGAGCAGAATCTGGCGGAGGCGACCAGGATCGCCGCGGAAAACGGAAGGAACATTCCCATGCACCAGGCACGCGAGGTTCAGCCCCTTACTGAACGCGCGGGCAGCGATCAGCTCGACCGCTTCGTCGATCGCCGTGCGCAGGTCGAAGTCGATGAGTTCCAAGGCCAGCTTGCCGGCTTCGGCTTTGGAGAAGTCGAGAATGTCGTTGATGACGGTGAGCAGGTACTCCCCGCTGGTGCGGACAATCTCGGCATATTCCCGCTGCTCGGGGGTGAGCTCCGTCTCGAGCAGGAGGCCCGTCATGCCGATCACCCCATTCATCGGCGTGCGGATCTCGTGGCTCATGGTGGCCAAGAACGCGCTCTTGGCACGGGTGCTCTGCTCTGCCGCCTCTTTCGTCAGGAGCAGTTCTCGTTCCACCTGTTTGCGGGCGGTGATGTCGCGGACGATAGCCACGTAGCGAGGGGTCTCGCCTGCCAGCCGTACTAGCTGCAAGGCGATTTCCACCTGGATGTCGTGTCCGTCCTTGTGCCGATGCAGGGTCTCGAAGGTCAGTGACGGTTGTATGCCCTCACGCAGCGGTTGCAGGATGGCCTGGAACTGCTCAGGCGTGACATAGGGCGTGATGTCCAGGGGCGTCATTGTGAACAACTCGGCCTCGCTATAGCCAATTTGCTCGCACGCCCCCCGGTTGCAGTAGATGAAGCGCAACGTATCGGGGGTGAACATGAACACGCAGTCGAGCGTTTGGTCGAGGGTGGTCTTGAACTGCTTCAGCACCTGTTCACGCTCACGTAGATTCTTTTCGATGTGCACCCGCTCGGTAATGTCACGGGAAATTCCGAGAACCCCTACTATCTCTCCAGTGTCGCTGCGTAACGGCAGTTTGTGGGTGTCAAACATCCGGATTTCACTCCCCACAGGTATTGGCTCCTCAGAGATGCGAATGGTTTCTCCACTCAAAACTGTTCGATCGTCACTCTCAAACCCACGGATACCCTTAACAGCGTTCCCGTACACAAACTCAGGGTCCCACCCGTTCTCAATGTCGGTATGGTCAATCAGGTCTGCCGGGGCCTTCCCGACGATCTGAGCGAATGCGTTATTGCACATGATCGTTCGCAGATTCTGATCCTTGACGAAGATGAGATCCGGCACGTTGTCGCTGATGTTCCTCAACTGGGTCACGGTCTGCTGTAGTGTCTCCTCGGCCTGCTTGAGTGGGGTAATGTCGGTACGAATCGCGATGTATTGGAATGGCTTTCCGTCCATTCCGAGGAATGGTACGATGGTCGTGGCCACCCAATACAAGGAGCCATCCTTCGCCCGGTTCTGTAGGTCACCCTGCCACACTCGGCCATGGGCTATCGTGCGCCATAGATTCTTCATGAAGGCCTTGGAGTGATAGCCGGAATTGAGAAGGCGGTGATCTTGTCCAAGCAACTCTTCGCGAACGTATTGGGAGATATGGCAAAAGCTGTCATTAACGTATGTGATGCGGCCCTTCTGATCGGTAATGGCGACAATCGAATGCACATCCAAGGCGGCTTTGAAGTCAGCCAGTTCCTTCTCGGTCTTTTGGTGGAGAGCCACCGCCTGGTCGAGGGACTGATTGATCGTTTCCAGTTCTGTGGCGTAGGCCTTCAGAGCCCCCTCCGCCTCTTTACGGCTGGTAATGTCGTAGTTGATGCCCGTCATCCGCAGCGGGGTGCCGTCCGTATCCCGGAGCACCTGTGCGGTGGCCTTGATGACGTGCTCGGTGTCATTGGGCCAACGGACCCGAAATTCAATGTCGTACTGGTGTTCGTTCCGGAGGGCCTGTTGGATCGACGCGTCGCATCGCGCCCGATCATCGGGATGGACGGCCGCAAGCCAGGCCTCGTACACGCTGCCGAAGGTGTCCTTCTGGATGCCATACAGGGCGAACATCTGGTTGTCCCAAACCAATTCGTTCGTCGAAATATTCCAGTCCCAGACGCCGATGTGCCCCACGCTCGTGGCCAACTCCAGTCGGTGTGCTATCTGCGTGACCCTCTCCGTCGCCTCTTGTGCGTTCACCTGCGACTGCGTGAGCCGGGTGATACTCCAGAAGAGGATGGAGGCCAGCGGTACGACCAGGCCGAAGCCTGCCGCCCCAACCTTCCATAGGACGGCCCTGATGGGCACCAGGATGTCGCTCCGGTCCACGCGCACCAACACGCCCCACCCCAGACCCGTTAAATCGTGTGTCCCCTTGGTCTGCGCATACCCGGTCACGACCTCGACCTGCCGGCGGACATGTCGCTCTTCAATGAATCCGGCTGGGGCCGTATCAAACAACTGAGCCGAGGGGGCCCCCATCTGCTTGAGGTTAACCCGCCCCTCTTCTCTCAGAAACGAATCGACAAACACATTGCCGTCATGATCCAGAAGCAGATACTCGATGCGCGCCCCCGTTCCCCAGAGCGCCTGCAACGCGTTGACCGAACGTGCAACGACATCCTCCAGAACCGGCAATCCTACTTTGCTGATCACCGCCCCGATAAACTGGCCGCGCGCATCATTGAGTGGACTCACAAACGTGATCACAGAAACCCCCTCGTCGTCCCGTATCGCATCCTGGATTACGGCGCGTTGGCTCGCTCGCACAGCCAGGAATCCAGGCTCCCCACTCATATCACGGCCCTTGCCGGCCTCGTCTGTCGCAGCCAGGATGCGGCCTTGTTCATCGGTGACTCCCGCCCAGCGATAGACGGGATAGGTCTCCAGTAAGGCGAGGAGCCGTTTCCGCTTCTCCGGTTGATCGTTCCCATGAAACACCAACGACCGTGAGAGCATCAGAATATCACCGTAACGCTCGGCCATTTGCATGTCGAGCTTGTCCGCGATATCGACGGCGGCCAACGTGAGGCTCTTGCCCGAGGAGGCCACCAAGCTCGTTTCGACATAATGAAGGGCGAAAGCCCCGACCAGGATCTCGACCAACATTATGGCGACGATCAGCCCCGGCAGCCAACGAGCGTGTAAACGGATGTACTGTCTCACCATACAGTTGCCTCGTGACAACGCCTGCTCGCGTGAATGACCGGCAGGCAATGGGGTGAACAAGCCTGCCTGGACAGCCGACAGCGCCCGTTGCCAGTCACAGCCAAAACATTAGGCAGCCTGCCTTACAATACGTTCGGTCGGATCAATGAAATTCTTGACGGCTGAAATCGAATGGTGAGCGGGCGGGGTCGAATTCAAGGAGGACATCGGACAAGACCATGGCTGAGAGGAGCGGAACCTAGCCCGCATTATTCATGAACGCTTCTGCTGCAATCGCGGATTCGCTGCTACGACGGGCCTTCGGCTGGCAAGCTCGCCACTCGCCCCCTCGACGTACTGTTGGGGACTGGCGCCCTTCTTCCTGGCGCCTGTCCCCGTTCTCGAAGCGGGACATTCTCGAAGCGGGACATTCTTGAAGAGGGACAGGCACCGCCGCGAACGGCGGAGCCAGTCCCCTGCCCTTCGGAAGATTCTAGTTTCTTGTTTCAGGTTTCATGTTGTCAGGGACCCGCCTCTGAACACTTGAAACTCGAAACTCGAAACCAGAAACCCGCCTTTAGAACTCCTCGAACTCGCTGTCCTTCTGCCGGCGCTCCTTACCGTTGTCGGCGCTGACGCCCACCAGTTTTTTCGCCTCTTCGGGCTTCGCCGCGGGCGCCGGTTTCTTGAGCAACGGTTTCTTCACCGGTCCTGCTGACAGGGCGCTGGGCCTATGCGCAGTCGGGGCCGCGCTAGGCCGCTGGTGGTTCTCTTGTCCGGTCTGCGTGAGCTGAAAGGACCCGACCTGGCCCATGAGCTCCCGGGCCTGTTCCTTCATGGACTGGCTGGCACTGGTCGCCTCTTCAACGAGCGCCGCGTTCTGCTGCGTCGTCTCGTCCATCTGCATGATCGCCTTGTTCACCTGCTCGATCCCGCTGGCCTGTTCTTGCGACGCCGCCGTGATCTCCGAAATGATGTCCGTCACTCGCTTGACGGAGCTGACGATCTCCTCCAGCGTCTTGCCGGACTGATTGACCAGCTCGGTCCCGTCCGTCACCCGCTGGACCGACTCGTTGATCAACCCCTTAATCTCCTTGGCGGCGGTCGCCGATCGCTGCGCCAAATTCCGCACTTCTGCCGCGACCACGGCGAAGCCGCGCCCATGCTCCCCGGCCCGCGCCGCTTCCACCGCGGCGTTCAAGGCCAAGAGGTTCGTCTGGAAGGCAATCTCGTCGATCACCGTGATGATGTCGGCAATCTTCTTGCTGCTCTTGTTGATCTCGCCCATCGCGTTGATCGCTTTGGTTGTGACCTCGCCGCCCTTCTGAGCCACGTCACGGGCCGTGATGGCCAACTGGTTCGCCTGCTTGGCGTTGTCAGCGTTCTGCTTCACTGTCGACGTCATCTCCTCCATCGCCGAGGAGGTCTCTTCCAGCGAGGAAGCCTGCTCGGCTGTCCGCTGCGAGAGATCCTCGTTGCCCTTGGTGATCTGCTCGGCGCCGGTGCTCACGCTCTCGGCGGCGGTCCGCACGGTCGAGAGGGCCTCCGTCAGGTTCGCGATGGCCTTATTCAGGCTGCCCTTCATCTGATCGAAGTCGCCTTGATAGGACCCGGTCATGGTCGTGGTGAGGTCGTTTGCCGCCAGCGCCGCAAGGACGCTTTGGGCTTCATCCAACGGGAGGGCCACAGCATCGAGGAGCTGATTAAAGCTCTGGGTGAGCGCCTTCGACGCCCCCTCGAAGCGATCGGTCTTGATGCGCTCCTTCAATTGACCGACTGCCGCAGCGGCGATGAGCTTTTCGACTTCGAGCTGCGCCTGTTTTTGCCCCGTGATGTCGGTGGCGATCTTCACCACCTTGAACGTCCTCCCCATCTCATCCTTAATCGGGTTGTAGGAGGCCTGAATCCAAACCTCTTTGCCCCCCTTGCCAAACCTCTGGAAGACATTGTTGTCGGGCTCGCCGCGGTTCAGCTTGGCCCAGAAGGCCGTATACTCGCCGGTCGCCGTGTAGGCCGCATCGCAGAACATGCGATGGTGATGGCCCTTGATCTCGGCGAGCGTATAGCCCAGGGTCTTCAGGAAGTTCTCATTAGCCGTGATGATGGTGCCGTCGAGGTTGAACTCGATGGTGGCATACGCCTTGTCGATCGCATCGGCTAGCCCCTTCATATTCTGGCGCGCGATCTCTTGCACCGTGATGTCGTAGCGCACGCCCAGGTACTTGCGAGGCTTGCCGTTCTTGCCGACGAACGGCGCGATCACCGCGTCCACATAGTAGGGGGTGCCGTCCTTGGCGCGATTCTTGACGACGCCACGCCAGATCTGCCCCCGTCCGATCGTGCCCCACAAGTCCTTAAAGGCCTCCTTGGGCATGTCCTGATGGCGCGTGGTGTTGTGTCCCTTGCCGATCAATTCGCTCTTCGAGTACTTGGACACTTCGATGAACTTCTCATTGACCCAGACGATGTCGCCCTTGAGGTCGGCTTCCGAGACGATGCTGGTCTGGTTCATAATGTCCGTGCGGGCTTTGAGTTCGTCGCGGAGGTCGTCGAGTTCCTGGTGCTGAGCCGTCACGTCGGTCGCGATCTCGATAACCTTGGTGGGGCGGCCATCGGCGCCGAGCACCGGCGTGCATATGGTCTGCATCCAGACTTCTTTGCCCCCCTTGCCGACCCGCTGGTAGTTCCCGCCGTCGGACTCGCCGCGGTTCAGCTTGGCCCAGAAGTTGGCGTACTCCGGACTATTGGTGTACGCCGCATCGCAGAACATCCGATGATGCTTGTCCTTGATCTCGTCGAGTGTATAGCCCAGGGTCCTTAAGAAGTTGTCGTTGGCCGTGATGACGGTGCCGTCAAGATTGAACTCGATGACCGCTTGGGCCCGATCGATCGCCTGCACTTTCCCGGCTACATCGTTACCACCGGTGCTTTTCGTTCCGACTTTCTTTCCCGTCGCCTTCGTTTTCTTTCCGGTTGCCATCGTGGGTTCTCCTTTGAGTGGTTAGTGGATTCGTGTGACCAGTGACAAAATTGTGCTATCCCTTCGAGTCTGTGGCGGCCGCCAAAGCCGCTTCTTGCATATCGCCGTTCGTCAGCAGGCGGTCCATGTCTAACAGCGCGATCAGCTTGTCGCCGGATTTCCCGATGCCGTTGATGAAACTCACGTCCACCTTGGTACCGAATTCTGGCGGCGGCTGAATGTCTTTCCTGTCGATATCGAGGACGTCGGACACGGCGTCCACGACCAACCCCATAATCTTCTCCTGCACGACGACGACGACAATAACCGTAAACATGGTGTAGTCGATCGTCGGCATGCCGAACTTGGTCCGCAACTCGATGATGGGGACGATGGTCCCCCGGAGATTGAGCACGCCTTTGATGTGCGACGGCGTGTTCGGGATCTTGGTCACCGTCGTGTAGCCCTTGATCTCCTGGACGCGGAGGATGTCCACGCCATACAGCTCGTCGCCGAGCTGAAAGGTGAGGAACTGATTCCCGGCCGTAGTGAGCCCGATTTGCCGATTGAGTTCCTTCGTCGAAGTTTCAAGCGTTGCTGCGGCCATAGGGTCCTCCTTCGTGATGTATCAGTCATGGGATGAACGTTTCTGGTTTCATGTTTCGAGTTTCATGTTGCCAGAAAACAGCTTCGAAACCTTGAAACCAGAAACTTGAAAATAGAAACTCGACACCGAGAGGCGCCTCGCGGTGACCGTATTCCCTGGGGAGTAATGCCCCAACTCCCGGGCAGGTCGTATCGCTATCGGATACTTGATGGAAAACTGTAGCCCGGTACCGGCCTTGGGGTTCAATCGATATCGAGGGATCATGCTTCACGCTCGGTTGGAGGGATAACATTATCCTCTGACCCCCTGCCACGCCTTGTCGGAATGGATTACCTTGTTCGGATTGATCCGTTCGGCTCGTTCCAGCAGAACCTCCTTCGACTCAGCACGAACCGGATCAGGCACGCAACAATCGCCCATCGGGCACACCGAGGCGCACTGTGGCTCGTCGAAGTGGCCGACACACTCAGTACACCGCTCGTAGGTGATCACGTAGATGCTATTGTCGACTCCCTGTCCCTCTCCGATGTGATACCCCCGCTCCTCGCCCGCGCTGCGCTTGTCGAAAATTGCGTTGTTGGGACATGCCGGCAGACAGGCATCGCAGGCAATGCAGTTGTCGTTGATCATGAGCGCCATAAAGCAATCTCCTTGGACCGTTGGGGACTAACGCCTTTCTTTTGGGCGGCTGGCCTCATCTGAGAAGCAGTGGGACAGGCACCGCCGCAGACGTCGGAGCCAGTCCCCTCTACCCGCAGCCCGCGCATGACTCTTGCCATTTCGATTGCAGACCTGGCGGCCTCCCCGCCACGGTTGAACTTGGTCGGCTCAGACCGCTCGATGGCCTGCGCGACCGTATGCGTTGTCAGTACCCCGAAAATGATCGGCACATCGAAGTCCATGGTCGCTTGTCCTATGCCACGGCTCACTTCGGCGCAAATGTAGTCGAAGTGTGGCGTCTCGCCGCGAATGACCGCCCCAAGACAAATCACCGCGTCGAACCGCTTCGATCCCGCCATCGTCCGCGCCACCAAGGGAATCTCGAAGGCCCCCGGCACCCGCACCGCTTCGATATCGTCGGCCTTGACCCCCTGTTTGGTCAGCCCGTCGAGGCAGGCACTCAGCAGCTTGCTCGTCACACACTTATTGAATTTCGCGACGACAATCCCAAACCGCAATCCCGTCGCATTCTGTGATTCTTTTCGCGGTTTCATTCCCCTGTTCCTCTTCCTTTTCTCTCTCCTACTCGCCCACACACAAAGGGTCGATTGGATTGGGCTCACTGCGCGCGTCCAACGAGGGCCTTCTCAGGCCGCGCGTTGCGCGAGCAAGAGATCGGCCCTTCTCACACCGCTTGGAGCAGGTGTCCAAGCTTATGCTTCTTCGTTCGCAAGTACCTTACGTTCGCCGCACGAGGCTGAATCTCGATCGACACACGCTCCACCACCTTCAATCCGTACCCTTCGATGCCGACGATCTTGCGAGGATTGTTGGTGATGAGCTTGATCTGATGCAGCCCGAGATTGACGAGAATCTGCGCCCCGACTCCGTAATCGCGTAGGTCCGCCTTGAACCCCAGCTTCAAATTCGCCTCGACCGTATCGCACCCCTGATCTTGCAGCCCATAGGCCCGGATCTTGTTGAGCAAGCCGATGCCGCGCCCTTCTTGATTCAGGTAGAGCAGAACCCCGCGCCCCTCTGTTTGAATCAGCTCCATCGCTTCATGAAGCTGATCCCGACAGTCGCACCGCAATGATCCCAACACGTCAGCCGTCAAACAACCCGAGTGCACCCGCACCAGCGTGGGATCGCCCCCCTCCACGTGCCCTTTCACCAACGCAATGTGGGTGACGCCGTCGATTTCGTTTTCGAACGCGACCGCCTCGAACTCGCCGAACATCGTCGGCAGCCGTGCGCTGGCCATCCGCCGCACAAACGTCTCGCGCTGCATGCGGTATTCGATGAGCGCCTTGACCGTGACCATCGTCAACTGGTGTACTTTGGCAAACTTTGTCAGCTCCGGCACGCGCGCCATCGTGCCATCTTCGTTCATGATTTCGCAGATCACGCCGGCGGGCGTGAGCCCGGCCAACCGTGCCAGATCGACGGAGCCCTCGGTCTGCCCGGCGCGCTTCAACACCCCGCCTTGCTGGGCCTTCAAGGGAAAAATATGGCCGGGCCGCGCCAGGTCACCTGGTTTAGATTTGGGATCGATCGCCACATGAATCGTCGTCGCCCGGTCCGCCGCAGAGATACCGGTGGTAATGTCTTTCCGCGCATCGATGGACACGGTGAAGGCCGTGCCGAAGGTCGCGGTGTTCTCAGCCGCCTGCTGTGGGAGCTGGAGTTCTTCCACACGCTCGGGCGTCAGAGCCAGACAGATCAAGCCCCTGGCATGTTGAGCCATGAAATTCACGGCCTGCGGGGTCACATGTTGGGCGGCCATGACGAGATCGCCTTCGTTCTCGCGATCTTCGTCATCGACGAGGATGATGAACTTCCCCTGCTGTATATCCAGAATTGCGTCTTCGATGGTGTTAAATGGAGAAGCCATAGAGTGCCTGTTCCTTTCATCCTTCACTTCGGGCTCTGCGCTTCGGCCTCGCAGTCACCACGTTCACTATTGAGTAGTAACCTCACTATGTCCTGCAGCAATATTATCGGATGATACGAATTTATCTTTAGCGAGGATGTTGCAGATGGCTTGCCGAACCAGACGGCAAATATTGCCTGCCGGTAGGGGGGAGAGAAACACGCGCCGCAGGGAAGATTCGCGGCGGCGGCCATCCGCTGAAAACTTAAACATCTCCGCGTCGCACGCGACGCGCCTCACGCCGCCACTGGCGCTCCTCTACGTGCAATTTCGATCAGACCCCGGACATCCAGAATAAAACCGACCGTGCCATCGCTTAAAATCGTGGCGCCGGCGACGCCGTCGACCTTGCGGAAGTTCTGCTCCATGCTCTTGATCACGACCTGTTGCTGGCCGATGATTTCATCCACCATCACGGCGACCCGCTCCCCTTCCGTTTCAAGAATCAAGAGAATCGACTTGTTGGGGTCGGTATATTCCGGTTCCAAAGCGAAGACTTCGTACAGTCGCATCATGGGCAAGTAGGTGCTGCGCACGTTGATGAGTTCGCCCTTGCCGACGACGGTCTTTATCGCGCCTGCCTTCGGCTGGATGGATTCCAAGATCGACAACAACGGCACGATATAGGTTTCTTTGCCGACCCGAACCGTCATGCCTTCGATAATGGCCAAGGTCAGCGGGAGTTTGAGGGTGAAGGTCGTGCCTTTGCCCAGCGCCGTCTTGATGCTGACGGTGCCGCTCAGCGCTTCGATGTTCCGCTTCACGACGTCCATGCCGACGCCGCGTCCCGACACGTCGGTCACTTTCTCCGCCGTGGAGAAACCGGGTTTGAAGATCAAGGGCCAGATCTGATCGTCGGTCAACTTGTCGTTTTCCGAGATCAAGCCCTGTTTAACGGCTTTTGCCAGAATCTTGTCACGGTTCAGGCCCCGCCCGTCGTCTTCGACGGTGATGCAAATGTTGCCGCCTTCGTGGAAGGCATTGAGCCGGATGGTGCCCAGCTCCGGCTTATTGTTATCGAGCCGTTCTTCCGGCGGCTCCAGTCCGTGATCGGCCGAATTTCTAACGAGGTGCGTCAAGGGATCGCCGATGGACTCGATGACGGTCTTATCGAGTTCGGTCTCTTCACCGGAGAGGACCAGTTGAATCTTTTTCCCGGCTTTGGCAGAAAGATCGCGGACCAGCCTGGGGAAACGGCTGAAGGCGGTGCCGATCGGCAGCATGCGGATGCTCATAACCCGTTCTTGAATCTCGCGCGTGTTGCGTTCCAGCTGCGCCATCCGCTCGAGCAACACAGAGATCTGGCTCATTTCGAACCGGGAGCCTAAATCGCTCAACATCGACTGAGTGATGACCAGTTCACCGACGAGGTTGATGAGCTTGTCGATCTTGTCGGTATCCACGCGGATCGAGGCGGTGTCGGTTTTCTTCGATTGGGAGGCGGACTCCTGCTGCCGCTGTTTCTGCAGCGCCTGCTCGACCTGCTGCGGCGTCACGGCATGCTGCTCGACGAGAATCTGACCGACCCGCTTTTGTTGCGCAAGCGCATGGTCGAGCGTTTCGCGCGACACAATCCCAGTCTCGACGAGAATCTCTCCGAGAGGCTTGGGCTCGCCTTCAATGCCGTCAGGGGTAAGGGATAACGCGTGAGGCGTCAGGGGTGAGGGGTGAGGCGAGGCAGAAGGCTCTGGTGAAGAGAGCCGCTCTTCACCTCTTAGCCCTAACTCCTTACCCTTTACCTCTTCGGTGATGGTGAGAACGCTGTCCTCGCGCACAAACTCAAACACCGCATCCACCACCTGCCGATCCTTGGCAGTTTCCAATTTCATCGTCCAGGCGAGATAGCATTTCTCCGGATCCATCGCGACCAATTCCGGCAGTTTCGATGTGTCAACAGCAACCTGTGATAATGTCCCGAGGTTGGCCAGCTCTTTGAAGATTTGCAGCGGGTCGAGGCCACGCTGGAAAATCCATTCCGGCGGGGTCCAGGCGATCGAAAAATGCCGTGAGGGGGAAGGGGCAGGGGACTGGCTCCGCCCGTCTGCGGCGGTGCCTGTCCCCGTAGTCCCCCCTGAAGGGCCATCCTCAACCTTAGCCTTGACAGTGAGATCGCTTGCCGAGGCCAGTTCGACCGTCAGCCGTTGGACGGTTTCGTCGTCCACCGGCGAGGCGGACTTGGCTGCATCGATCAGCGTTTTCAAACAGTCGGTCGATTTGAGCAGAAGATCGGCAATCTCGGGGGTGACGACTTTCTGGCCATTACGAAGCAGGTCGAGCAGGGTCTCCATCTTATGGGTGAACTGCGCAACGGCATTGAACCCGAACATGCCGCTCGTGCCCTTGATGGAATGGGCCGAGCGGAAAATTTTATTCAATAGATCCAAGTCCTCTGGATTCTGTTCGAGCGCCAGCAGCCCATCCTCTACGACGGACAAATGGTCCCCGGCCTCTTCGAAAAATGCGTCTTGAAATTGAGCAAAATCGTTACTCATTCTTCTCCTCGTTATTCGTGAATCGTTGTTCGTGAATCGTATTTCGTTCAGGGTTCTAACGCTTCACGTTTCACGTCTAACGTTTTACGCTCTCATGCCGGCAATACCTTGGCGATGATCTTCAGCATCACTTCCGGATTGAAGGGCTTGACGATCCATCCGGTTGCGCCGGCCTCTTTGCCAGCTTGTTTCTTCTCAGCCGCCGATTCGGTGGTGAGCATCAGAATCGGCGTAAACTTGAACGCGGCCATCTTGCGAAGTTCCTTGATCAGGCTGATGCCGTCCATTTCCGGCATGTTGAGGTCGGTGACGACGATGTCCATCTTTGGCCCACCTGCAACCTTCGCGACGGCATCTTTCCCGTGTTCCGCTTCCACAACCGTGAAGCCGGCATTGGTGAGGGTCAACGTCACCATCTGTCTCATGGTCGGCGAATCATCCACGACCAGGGCTGTCTTACTCATCTGTCCCCTCCAAGTCTAAGCGGCATACTGTTGAATGGTAAATGGTCAATGGACGGAGTCGATCCGATGACATCTGAACATTCCCCATTGACCATGCACCATTTCCCCTGACGCTTCATGCTTCAAAACAGCGTGACTGAATCCGACTCCGCTTCTGTCTCTTCCGTTTCGATCGGCACAGGTTCTTGATAATCTGGCGCCATGGCGGCCGCATGAAGGCGGCGTTCCTCTTCCATGGTATAGCTCTCTTCAAGCCGTTCCAGCATCGCGATTTCCTGCTTGGCGCTTACGTCCTGCGGCCCCTTCAACAGGGCCTGAAGATGCTTCTGCCATTGATCCAACGCCTGGGTTACATGCTCCAACTTTTGCCGAGTAATATCCTGAAATTGCATCGCCATCACGACCTTAGACAAACTTGTGGATGTGTCCGTGGGTCTCGTAGTCGTGGCCGTCATCGTCATCGCTCTGATGTTTACCATCAACTCCATCACCGCCCGCTCCGTCTGTTGGGTCACAGATTCCATTTGTTTTTTCAAGACCGGAATTAAGTGGACAACGCTGGCAGCAAATGCTTCCCATGCATGCTGATGTGCTTTCAGGCTGTCGAGTTCGCTCGCCGCTCTGTCGGCTGTCTCAGGCAGTCCAGAGCCTTGTGCTGAGTGCTGAGTGCTGAGTTGTGCGTTAGTTTCGGACAACTCAAACCTCCCGACTCAGGACCACAGCTTCTCTCCCTCTTGCCTTCCAACTCAGCACTCAGCACTTCCCAGTGACTCAGAACTTCTTCACCCGTTTCGCACACTTCTACTCGCTGAGCGGTTCGGAGAACCCGAGCTGAGTCAGCTTCGTTTGCAGCTCTTGCGGGATACCTGTGACCAAAATTCGGCCCAGTTTCCGAGCGGCCCACATCAGCTGGATTGCCGACGTATCTACACGTGTGACCTTCCCCAGATCCATGCAGACGAGCCCGTCGTTCGCAATCAATTGGATCAGCGATTCTTTGAATGAGGCGGCTTCGAAGATCGTCAATTCACCAGAGGGGTCATACTGTCTAGAATTTGCGTCCATCTTTTTACACGTTCCTTGCGTTACACGGCTCAGGTGTTCAGGCTGAAGGCTGGAGCTCCGAATACTTCAGCCTGAATACCTTCAGCCTATCTACCTAGTCGCTCCGTCATTCCCTGCCTAGCCCGTTATCGGAACTTCTTCGTCGCAACTTTAGCCTGCTTCGTGATTATATTTTGGGTCTTCTCCCATTTTGGGTATTCTCCCAATCGAGTGGGTAAGAAATGGCTACAAAGTGTTGAGAGCCCGCGCCGGGCAAGGGTTTTTGGGTGACGCTCATGTGTCATTCCCGCGAAGCTTGTCCCCGCATGCTTTAAGCGGGGAGCGGGAATCCGTGATTGAGGATGCCTAAACAGCCAGCGGTCTCTATCCTTGCCAGCAAGCGAAATGGCACGCTGTACATCGGAGTGACGAGCGACCTCATCACGCGTACCTGGGAACACAAACACGATTCGGTTGAGGGTTTCACGAAGAGATACAGGGTGCATCGCCTGGTGTATGACGAGTTGCATGAGGAGATGGAGTCAGCCATTCGTAGAGAAAAACAGATGAAGAAATGGAACAGGGACTGGAAGCTGGAACTGATCGAGCAGCAGAATCCGGACTGGAGAGATGTGTGGGAGGGAATTCTTTGAGCCGTGTATTCCCGAATGGTTCAAGGGGAGGATACTGGATTCCCGCTTTCGCGGGAATGACGAATTGTACCCACTCACTTTGGAGAAGACCATCTTTTTTGAGAGGTTCACTGTAATGGGAGGGACGCGGGCGTTCTGGGTGTTGAAAAAGGATCGTTCGGCATCACGACGCCGCTTCCTGTCGTACTCACGGGAGGGTCGGCGAATCGTTGCAGGGCCGTCCGTTCCTCTCCATGATCGGGAGGGTTCGGCGTCTGTTTACGCTCCAGCACGACGATTTCCACTCGGCGATTTTTCGCCCGATTTTCCGGCGTCTGGTTGTCGGTCACAGGCCGGGAATCGCCATACCCGACGGCCGACAGGTTTTGAGCGGGCACCCCGTAGAGCTCGCCCAAGGCCCGTACGACCATCACGGCTCGAATCGCGGACAGTTCCCAATTGGATGGAAACTGCGCCGACCGGATCGGCACATTGTCCGTATGGCCCTGCACCTTGATCTGACGATCGAGTTCTACCAGCGCCTCTGCCAGCGACTGGAGAAAAGGCAGGGCCTCAGCGCGAAGTGTTGCGGCCCCGCTCTCGAACAACACCAACTCAGGAAGCGACAGGACGATCGTGCTGTCTCCCGGTTCTGTCACCTGAACCGCCTCGATTCCCACGGACGTTTGGAGCGATTTTAGGGCCATGCGCAGACGTCTCACCGCCACATCCCTTGAGGGAATCACGTTGGGCACGATGCTCGTCGGTTTGTTGGCGCCGACTTGAAACGGTATCGGAGTAGCCGGCGGACTGACGATAGGATTGAGCGCCGCTTTGATGGACTCACTCACCGTGCGAAACCGTCCCTCATTCACCGAAGAGATCGAGTACATGACGACAAAGAACGCAAACAGCAGAGTGATGAAATCGGCGTAAGACACCAGCCAGCGCTCGTGATTTTCGTGTTCTTCGTGTTTCTTCTTTGACATTTTTGCAGAAGGGGTACAGGGGTTAAGGGGCTCAGGGGCTCAGGAATTCAGGGAGAGCAATCTCAGAGCCGTTATCCCCTTGTTTTCCTTATCCCCTTTACCCCTGTACCCCTTAACCCCTTACCCCCTGAACCCCTTATCCCCTGCACCCCTATTACTTCGCTTCTTTCGTCCGTTCGTGCGCAGGCAAGAAACTCTCGAGTTTTTCTTGCATCAACCGAGGATTCTCGCCCTGAGCCAAACTGACGAGCCCCATGACAATGACGCTGCGCGCAGCGGTTTCTTCTTTGATTTTAAATTTGATTTTATTCGCGAATGGGAGAAAAAAGAGATTCGCGGCGCCGACACCGTAGACGGTCGCGACAAACGCCACCGCGATGCCGCCGCCGAGCTTTGACGGATCGGCCAGATTTTCCATCACGTGGATCAACCCGAGCACGGCGCCGATAATCCCGATCGTCGGCGCATACCCGCCAGCCGCCTCCCACACTTTTGCAGCCAGAATGTTGTACTCCTCATGATGGTCTACTTCGATCTCGAGAATCTCTTGGACCATTTTTGGATCGGTCCCGTCCACGATCAACTGAATCCCTTTGGAAAGAAACGGATCGTGGATGTCTTTGAGCCTTGCTTCCAGCGCCAGCAGACCCTGCTTTCTGGACACATTGGCCAAGTCGACGATCGTCTTGATCGTCCCGCCGATATCGTGGCTCTGGTTCCCGAAGACCAAGCCCAAGATGCTCACGGATCTGATGACGACGGGCAGGGAGTTTTGGACGCAGACCGCCCCGATCGTTCCGCCCATCACGATGACGAAGGCGGTGAGCTGCATAATGGAACCGAGATGTCCACCTTCGAGAATCTGGCCTCCGACAATAGCGCCCAGAGCCAGGGTGATTCCTACGATGGTCGCGATGTCCACGATACCTCATCCTACGCGTTCAAGGTAATCTAGCTAGAGTAACGGGATAAGGGGTAACGGGGTAGAGGGGTAGCGGGAGACGGGCGGCGGAGGTAATCGGGTAAAGGGATAGTAGGGGTAGCCGGATAACGGCACGGGCTACGAGAGGGGTAACGGGGTAAGGGGTAGAAGTTACAGACATTTTTCCCGTTACTCCGTTATCCCCTATCCGGTTATCCCCATGCCCCCTTATCCCTTTACCCCTACTATCCCCATACCCCCATGCCCCTTTACCCCTACTATCCCCAAGTCCCCGCTAGTTAAATCCGAACTTCCCAAGAATATCGTCCACCAAATCCTGCTTCATCGCGTTTGAACTCGATGCATTCAATTCCTTCAGTAGGTCGGTCGCTTCGGTCTTGACCTCCGGCTGGGTTCCATCGTGCTTGAGTCCGAACACGACGACGAGTTCCAGCAACTTCCGTTCGACATCGTGGATGATAGTGGTAAGTTTCTTGACCCGCTGCGCCACGAGATCTTGAAACGACAAGGAAGTCATGATCTCGATCAGCCGCTTGTCGTCTTGAAGCAATCGGTGTTTGGATTCAGTCAGCGCACAGGCGATACAATTCCCGCTCTGGCCTTTGGTGAGCGTTTCGGCAGCTTGGCTCAGCGTCCCGGCAAGCCGCTCCCGGCTGTCGATCAGATGTACGTCGTCTTGCGCCACAAGCTGTTGAGATTCGCGGAGCAAGCAGGCGACACAGGGGAAGATCTGGCCTTTGACCACCAGTGCGGTAGCCTTGCTGATCATGCCGGCGATGAGGGCATGGCTATCCTGAATCTCCTCCGTCAGACGCATCACTTCGTGCGTCCCTTCTTCAGTCAGTTTCGTGAGGCCTTCCAAGTGTGAGGCAGCCTCTGGAAGTTGATCCGACATGGTTGCAATGGGCGCGCCTGCGTCATCCAGTTTGCGCAACGTCGTGTCGAGATACCGGGCAAGCTCGCCGAGCTCGGAATAGAGGTGACCGTTCGCGTCAGCCATCATGGACTCCTTACGGGAATATTTTCGTGATTTTTTCTTGCAGCGTTTCAGCCGTAAACGGCTTGACGATGTAATTGCTGACGCCGGCCTTGACGGCCTCTACCAAATTTGCCTGCTGCGCTTCAGCCGTCACCATCAGCACGGGAAGTGTCTTGGTCGCCTCGTCCGCACGAATGGCACGCAGCATATCGATGCCGGTCATCACCGGCATGTTCCAATCCGACACGACGAGGCCGAATCCCCCCTCCTTGAGTTTCGCCAGGCCTTCTTGCCCGTTTTCGGCTTCCTCGACGTTGGAAAACCCCAGTTGCTTAAGGATGTTTTTGACGATCCTTCGCATCGTCGACATGTCGTCCACAACGAGGATCTTTATAGCAGGATCGGCAGGCATTGGATGGTTCTCCTTCTTTCAATTAAATGAACGACATCGCGGACACGATGCCCCTGTGCATTCGGTAACGTGCGAGCCGGCTTCCGGGCCATAGTTCAGACCCCGGGCATCCGGACGAGCCACGGCATGGACGTTCGCATGCGCACCGCAGCGCGAATCGGTGTTCCGCCACACGATATCGATCCGGCACTCGGCCTGTTATGCCTGCGAGGAACGGCTATGCATCCACACGTTGAGATCCCGGCGAAGAAAGCGCCAATGCTTCCCGATTTTGGAAGCCGGCAACTCACCCAGCCGCGCGAGTTTGTAGACCGTCGACTTCGGTACCCGGAGAAATTGGGCCACGTCCATGACGGTTAAAATCTCGTGATCCGTTGCTGCGACGCCGTCCACGACGACCTGATTCGATGTTGCCATACTGTTATTCATGACGAGTGTAGTATCGGTCTGGCAGGAACAGAACTTAAGCGAGCGAGACACTCGTGAAGCGTAAAACATGAAAGGTGGGACGTGGGAAGGAGGAGCTGAGAGCGGAGGACTGAAGGCTGAAGGCTCGGAACAGACTCCGTCCTCCCACGTTTCACACTTCGCGCCCGCGCCTGGCGCGCAGCTGCTCTGCCTGGGTCTGAAGCACATGGCGGATGAGCGCTTCTTGATCGTTGGGAGACAGCCCGATAAATTCGGTCGCGATCTCGTGGCCCGGGCGATCTTTGGCCTGCATAGACCGGATCACTTGCGCCGTCGTATCGATCGGCGTAAATGGCGGCAACACCACTTTCAGCCGCAACATATCGCCGACGGCAAAGTGCCGTGGCGAAATGAAGCTGATCCCGCCGCCGCTGAGTTGCACATCGGCAACCTGTGCAATCGGGACTCCTCCTGGATGCATGCCTGCGAGCGTTTTGACGATCACTTCCAACAGCCAGTCCACTTTCATCATCCAGGGAAGCAGAGGGGAATGCGCCAGGGCTTCACCCTGCTGCGCGAAGAAATCGGCTGCCGGCTTCTGAACGGCATCCGCAATGGCCTGGTTGCTTGCCGGAAGCATGACGGGTACCGGCGCGTCCTCCTGATCTGTGATGAGCCGATATTCTAAGAGCACGCGATCGTCGATCCGAAGCCATTCCCGGCGTTCGTCGGATGCTGTCGCGCTGCTGTGCATGGATGGTTGCATGATCGTCCTCTATCCGAAGCTGAAGACCGAAGGTCGAGACTTGGCGTTCTGATCCGCCTCTCCCTCAGAACCCAAAACTCAAAACTCAGAACTCAGAACTTCTTCCCCCCTCTTTCGCATCGTCAGCCTCTCGCGCTGAGAAATTCTGCGCCGTCAGGCATGCCGATCGCCGAGTACCCGTTCACGGCTTGCCCGCCCCTGCTCATCTGCGACAAGATGTCCTGCGTCTGGCCGATCCACCGCTGAATCTGTTCGCGGTTTTGCTCGGCGCGGGTGAATGCCTGCCGCATCGCGTCGGCAAGACCGTTCCACGCCGATTCTTCTCCTGGAACGATGACCCGCCCCCTAAGTTGAGCTGAGGCTTGCGCCAGCTCCGCCAAAGCCTTGTCGACGCCATGCGCGCAGGCTTCCACGGCGTCCAGATCATGCCTCGCAATGGCCGATTCACTCTCTTCCATCTGCGCAACGAGCGCCCGGTATTGTGCTTCGAGCTGCTGTAACGAGATCATCGTATGTCTCATCCTATTTTCTTATCAGCCGTGATCTGTCGAATGTTAAATGTTGAATATTGAATGGTGAATGTTTGGAAATTATTAGATCGAGTCCGACTCCGACCATTCAACATTCATCATTCCTCATTCCCTATTAGGCAATGAGAGTGAGCCTGGGCGCCGCATCTGGCTGCTGGTATGCGGCGAGTCCCGCCGGCATCATGGGAGGAGGCGGCGCACCAGCCCTCGCATCCAGCATGTTTTTCACTTGTGAGGCCACCTGCCGCCAGGAGCTGTTCAGTTCGGTCAAGAGGGTGCGGACGCGCTCCAACGGTTGAGTCTGCTTCGCCAAATGTCCCTTGACCAACTCCTCATGCATATGGAGGTAGAGCCGATCCAGATTACGCGCGATCTCGCCCCCCTCTTCGAGATTGAGCGACTTGCGCAGCTCGCCGACGATGGCCAAGGCTCGATAGATCGCGATACCGGCCGCCAGGGCATTCTGTTTCTCCATCTCCTGCACGGCCTGCCCGATCCGATAAATCGCGCCCTCATACAGCAATACGATGATTTGCGACGGGTCGGCAGACGCCACATCGCAAGCCAGATAGGTCGCGATCGCATTGGGGTTGTTCGATACGGTCACAGTCATCCTCCCTCAGGACTTCGAACGATTCGGGTCATTTTCCAAAATTTGGCAGGTTCGCAAGCTGGTTTGTCACGAAATTGCTCGTCGCTTGAAACTTACCGAGCAGTGATTCCAATCGGACAAGTTGTGATCGGAACCGTTCTCCTTCTTGTTCAATACGGGCATTGAACTTCTCGATGTCCTTCTTGAGCCGATCCACGGTGCCTTGCAGCCCCTTCGATTTTGACGTCAGGACACCGACTGTCGGATCGGTATAGGTGGCCAGGGATGACACGAGTTGGTCCCCGACACCCCGCGTCACGGCAATGGCGCCGAATAGCCCGGTCGACGCGCTTTCGGTGCTGATGGCCAAACCGTCTTCCCCAAATCCGGAATTACTTTTCAGCACATTACCCTTGCCCGTGGCCGAATGGTCGTTGATCGTGCCTGCAATATCGGCCCCCTGCGCCGTCAGCCCCACCGAGCCGATGCCGGTTTGCGTGACGGCC
>CAMDRK010000010.1 GCA_945906715.1 Nitrospira lenta | reverse complement strand
CTCCTTCCCCTTGCGCTCGACATACCCCTGCACGCTGCCTTCGGCTTTCACCATCATGATGCGGTCCTCCTGGTTGAGATGACGGGCCAGAGACATGTCTGACCCAGTGGCCCCGGCCTATCGACCGGGTTTTTGGGATAAACGTAAATTCCGAATCACAGTCCCGGCAGGTCAGGATTAACGCGCCGTTCATCCACCGGCAGCCGCAGCCTCGTGCTCCACAGCCTGGGCACATGCGTTTCCACTCCTTAGACGGGACGGAGGACATAGGGGCGTAGCTTTCTGACTTCGTGCAGCATGGCCAAGTGCTTGGCTTTCCATTTTTTCGAGCCGGCGTAGATCAACTGTTGAAGAAATGATTCCCCACGGTGAAAGTAGGCCAGGGCCAGCATCGCGCTGATGGATTGACCCAGCCACTGACACACCTCATCAAGCGTTTGCTGGACCTTTTCCACGACGAGCCGGCAGCGTGTGAAGCCTTCGGTCAACGTGTCCCACCACGAGAGCAGCGGGGCCCGATACTTTTCCCAGGGTTCCGCCTCGTGGGTGGTCTCGCGAAAATCGACATAGGAGCGCAGCACACCGACGAGGAATTCCCGCCAATCCTCCGGCGGCAGCGTGAGCAACGCTTTGGCGCAGGCTTGCGCCCGGTCCTTTTTCAGTTCCAATTCCCACCGGACGCCATAGTCCTTCGCTTCTTCACGGCCTTTCTGTTGGAGTTCCAGTCGCTTGTCGTAGACGCGCAACATGGTTTGACTCTCCCGACTGCCGAAGTAGAGGGTGTCCCCGGTGGAGGCCCCATCGCGCAGCGAGGACCCGGCAAGGACCTGGAACTTCTGCGACCGCGTCACGGCTTGGCCTGCATCGACGGCCTGTTTGACCTGTGCGATGGAGACCCCCGCGGCCCGATCATCCAGCGCCACATCCATCCGAGTCACATGTCCCCCTCGGGCAAAGATCCAGGCCAGGACGCGGCGGATTGTCAATTCGTCCCAGGTGGAGACGATGCCCCCTGAGAGATCCACGTGAATTTCTTTGCGATTGCGAGGGGCACCCGTCCCGAGTTTGCCCACGCCGTGTCGGCCTTGGTTGGTGAGCCAGCAGGTGGGATAGCCACGAAAGCCCGTCGGCGCCTCGAACCACTCGCCCCCGACGACGGGACGCAGCTCGTCCACCGTCGCCTGAGGGACGGTGAAGGCGAGCCAATCGAGGGTTTCTGTAAAAGTTTGTTGATCCATGAATGGTCCTACTGCTCCTCTGCTATACGAGCCCCCGTCTTACCGTCCGGGGGCGTTTTTGCTGGGCGCGCCGCCGGCTAGCGCCGGCGATCGCGCCCTGCGTCCTTTGCTTGGGTGGCTTCTCGGATGCATGCTCTGACAGAGCTTTGAGCACTTTTTCGAGGTCGAACCGTAGGACCTTGCAAATCTTCTTGACTGGGATCAGTTTCTTCAAATGCGCGCGGTAAATCGTATCCTCGTGGACACCGAGTTCTTCCGCCAACTCCTTGACCGACAAGAATCGTCGTTTCATCTGCATCCTTTCTGAATACTGCGCGGCACGGTGCTGACCATACCGTGTTGCGCGCGTGAGGGGAATTCCGCTGATTTCTGCTGATGGCTGCTGATAGCCGCAGATGTATGCAGGCGGGGCAGCGGCGGAGTGGGATGCAACTTCGGTGCACAAACTTATGAAGCCTATGTATGGTGAAAGGCGGGCAATTAGGTGGCTGCTAGGTTGTCGAGGGCGCAAAGTGGAGGAAATTCAGCAAAAAACGTTCTTTCCATGCCAATTCCAGCAGGAGTGAACACTAGAAGGTGGTGCTGAAATATGCCACGGCAGATACGGTCATGGACGGGTTAAAAATCAGGCAAATTCTCATTCTTAGCAGGTAAAGACCAAGGGATTAGCGGGGTAGAAAAACTCTATTTCTTCTTACGGCTCAACATTCCCCCAGCCCCATTTTTAACATTCACTATTTAGGGTCAAAACCACGCCCGTACGCCCACCGCGAAACGAATCTGACTCGGGTCGCCCCCGTCTTCGCGCACGAGGGAGGCGGTTTCGCCAAAACTTTTGTCGAGGGAAATGCCGACATAGGGGGTAATCTCGCGTCGGATGTCATAGCGCAGCCGAACCCCGAATTCCATGTTGTTGAGCCCGGAGCCGGTCGTGAATTCCTCGACTCGTTGGACAGCGGCGTTGGTCTCGAAACGGCTCTGAAGGATCAGCCGTTGCGTCAGCAACAGGTCCTTCGTCAACGACAGCCGGGCTGACACTGCGCCGTTCTGATCGATGAACAGGGATGCCTCGACATCATAGTCGTACGGCACGAGTCCCTCGATTCCGATCACCCCCAGACCCCGCGTCACATTACTCCCCTTGAAGGACTGCGTTTCGACACGGCCGCCCATTTGCAGATCATAATATTTCCGGATGAACCTCCCATACAGGAGTTGAAAGTCCACGTCGTAGTCTGCTTTGAAGGCGGTGCCCTTCTGCCCTTCGCTTTTGAACCAGACTCGGTTGTAGTCCCCGCCATACCAACCCTCGACATCCCACCGGTAGCCGTTAGACTGTCCTGCACCTGTTTTCGGACGAAATTCGAGGACGTCGACAAGTGTATACAGTCGGTGCTCCTGATCGTTGACGGGAGCAGGCCAGTCGCCTGGCGGGGAAAACTTAGATCGCGTGGCTTCCTGCTTGGCGGAAGGACCGACGGTCGCTGAAGCCTTGGAAACAGTGGAGCCAGCTGCGGCCTTTCCGTTTGGGGTCGTAGCAGTCGCCGTTGACTCGCTTGGAGTCATGGGGGACTCGATCGAAGGTGGCGCGGCGATGACCGGCACGGCAATGCCCTCACCCAACAGGAAGGCACAAGCAACTGCAAGGAGGCTTGCGGAAAATCTGGCAGGAGAACCTGTTTCGTTCATCATTCCGACACCTCGACGATCCGAAACATCCCCGCCTCCATGTGGAGGAGCAGGTGGCAGTGAAACGCCCAGGGCCCCGGCGCGTCCGCAGTGACGACGACAGACAGCCGCTCCGCCGGCTTGACGATGACCGTGTGTTTCCTCGGAAGATATGCCCCCGCACCGTTTTCCAGGTGCATCCACATGCCGTGCAGATGCATCGGATGCTCCATCATCGTGTCGTTCACAAAGGTCAGTCGCACCCGTTCGCCATAGCGAAAGGGGATCGGCTCTTTCGCTTCCGAATACTTCTTCCCATCGAACGACCACATGTACCGCTCCATGTGGCCCGTGAGATGGAGTTCGATTTCGCGCTCCGGCTCCCGCTGGTCTGGGTAGGGCACAAGGCTTTTCAAATCGGTGTAGAGCAGCACCCGCCGCCCACTATCTTCCAGTCCTCTTCCCGGTTCCCCCAGTCGGTTCATCGAATACTCGGCCACCGTCTGATTGCCGGGGCCGTGATCGTCGGGGCCATGCTTGACGGGTTCGGCGCCAGGTATCTTCGAGCGGCCTTGATCGTCCGCATCCCCGGCCGGCATTGTGTGCAGGCCGGGCATGGGCTGCACGCCAGGACTATGCGCTCTGTGCGGATTGTCGTCAGAAGGTTTCATCGTCTGGATATCGCTGGCGGGCTCCGTCTTGGGCATTGTCATGCCGCCATGGGGGGCCTTCATGTCTCCCATATCCATACCCTTCATACTCATGCCCATATCCTCCATCGTGCGGAGCGGTCGAGGCCGACGTTCAGGGATCGACGCAACCATGCTTGTTCGTGGCGCAAGGGTGCCACGCGCATAGCCACTGCGGTCCGTGGTCTCGGCAAAGATGGTATACGCGCGATCCTCGGCAGGTTCGACGATGACATCGTAGGTCTCCGCCACTCCCATGCGGAACTCATCCACCGCGACAGGTTGGACATTCTGTCCATCCACCTGCACGACCGTCATCGTGAGCCCAGGAATCCGCACGTCATAGAAGGTCATACTGGCTGCGTTGATAAATCGCAGCCGCACCCGCTCACCTGGACGAAACAGCCCCGTCCAGTTGCTTGCAGGCGACAAGCCGTTCATCAGATAAGTGAAGGTGTACCCGGTGACGTCCGCAAAGTCGGTCGGGTCCATCCGCATCTGATCCCACATCAAGTAGTTCTTGATCGCCGTCCATAAACCCATGCGCCTCACATCGGTCAAGAACTCTCCCGCCGCACGTTTCTGGAAGTTGTAGTAACCGCCTTGCTTTTTCAGATTTGAGAACAGGGTTTCGGGTGATTCAAAACTCCAATCCGAGAGCATCACCACATACTCACGCTCGTAGCGAAAGGGCTCCGGCTCGATGGGATCGATGATCATTGGCGCATACATCCCCAAGAGCTCTTGGCCGCCCGAATGGCTATGAAACCAGTAGGTGCCGCTCTGCTTGACCGGAAAGCGATAGGTGAAGGTCTCGCCCGGCTTGATCCCCGCGAAGCTCACACCAGGCACGCCGTCCACGGCGGGCGGCAGGAGCAACCCGTGCCAATGAATCGACGTGTCTTCGTTCAAACCGTTCGTGACGCGCAGCGTCGCCTGTTGGCCTTCTTTCAGCCGGATCACGGGACCCGGGATTGTTCCATTGATCGTCACGGCCGTCCCAGTTTCCCCGTCAAGGTGAAACGACTGCTCGCTGATGGTCAGATCGATGATCTCTCCGCTTAGCGATGTCTGTGCACCGGGATTGACGGTGATGTTCGTTGCGGCGTAGGCAGGGATGAATTGTTCAACCGCTGCCAGCATGACCAGCGCTACGATGCGTTTCAGGAGAAGACGTCGAGAAATAAAATTAGCGGTCATTGTGTACTACCCTTTCGCCTTTCTGGGCTTAATGCACCCCTGCCCCTAATTGGTACTTAGGCAGACAAGCCCCAACAAACCTGCCGCAGCTGATTTCCTGGAAAGCGTTCTAGTAGACGAACCGGCTGAATAGGTTAGTGCATGCGAGGAGGATGGAATTGACGGACAACCAATTTGAGAGCAGGTGTGGCAGGAATGATGAGGCTCGAAAGGCCGAGCAAGGTGAAGAGAACGACGATCGTGCTCGTGACCACTGCTCCTATGCAGGAGGAGCAGGACGTCGCAGCATCGTGCTGTAGATGGTCTGAGGCTAGGTGATGGCTCCCCATGAGCGGGACCATGCACAACAGTGAGAGACACAGCAGACCGAGAAGAATAATTTTACACATAACGTTTGCATGATACATCTGCACACATACTTCGTCAAATGGACGACGCCAACTTCGTGGTAGCAAGTAGTGCTCCTGTTTTTGCTTCACCGTCACCGACTATGCAAGCCACGATCAGGTCGGGATTGTCCAGCGCCGCGCCTAGGCATGAGCGTGCGCGTAGCCGAACTCCCCGCCTTCATGGATGGAATCCGGTATCTCGGTGGCAACGTGGCTGGGGATGTCACTCGGAAACGGAAGCTGCCTGAACAGCTTCTTCATCCCTTCCCCATCCTGTGACCTCGATCCGCCGAAGTTCGAATCGGCAGCACGGATCGCTGCCGCAGCAAGCTGGGTGCGCACATTGGAACCGGAACTCGATCTGGTGGGTTGCGGGAGGAAACGGCCCCAGCGTCACGCCGAAGCGATGGATCGCGGCCATCACCCCGCCAGCCGGTATCATCTCGACCGTTCGCCATGATTTGTCCGGATCGGTTTTCCAGATCACCCTGCCCGGACAATTGGTCCGGATGGTCAGCTGGTTTTCTGCCCGGATCGAGGCGATCGGTCGCGTGAAGGTCCAGATCAGCTCATGGGGCACAATCGAGTGATCGAGTGCAGCCGGTGGTTTCCGGCCAACGGCACGGTAGACCGTCTTCAGATGATCGCGAAACAGGTCGTCGAACTCCGTATCGGAGTCCGAGGCCTGGTCCTCGCCGAACCACCAGAACCAGTCGCTTCCCTCGGCCGCGTAGAGGGAGTCGAAGGCTCGCATGCGGCGTTGTGGAGTTGTCTTGATCTGATCGAGCCAGTCACGGGTCTCCCGTAACAAGTCCCAGGCCTGATTTTCCTCGGGCTCTCCGATCCAGGTGCCGAGATCGTTCCCGGGCCGCGAGCCGTTCTCGTCGATCCAACTCGCCTGGAACAGGTCATAGACGCGAGGCAATGCGGCCAGCGGATGTGCCGACACTCGCCGCGCCTGATTGCCTTCGAGGTATTCACGGAATGTGACGGTCAGGATCTCAGGATCGCTGGCCAGCGCCGCGTACAGAGCGTGCAGGAAGGGTCTCGCCTGCTGCGGGTAGGCTCCCCAGGCATTTTCACCGTCAAGAATGATGGACACAATCCGGTTCGGCGGATCATCGATTTGCCACGCGAACCGTTCCTTCAGTTCTCGCAGGAAGTCCGTTGCAGCTTCTCGATGGTCCGTATAGCGCTGGTAGTGAAAGCCGATCTTGTCCGACAAAACCGTATCACGAAAAAAGACGGCCACGCCCCGTCCAGTCGGATCTTCCGCGCGATAAGCTTGGCACAACACATTCGGATCCTGAGAGTTGTACCCGTACTGTCCTGAATGCTCCAGCACACCCCGATCCGTGGCGATCCAGTGAATGTCGGCCTCGGCAAACAGCGAGACCACCGACTGTCCGACCGCGCCCTCGGCGGGCCACATCCCCGCCGGCGGATGGCCGAACCGTTCCTGGTAGAAGGTCACGGCCTGATGCACCTGAGCCTTTGCGTCCTCAGGCCGGTGAAAACGCGTGGGATGCGTGGCGCCTTCCCGGTCGATTGTGGCCTGATCGGTGTCCGCGAGCAGGGGAAGGATCGGGTGGTAAAAGGGTGTGGTGGAGATCTCGATTTGGCCACGATCCTGAAGCCGGCGATGAATCGCGACCACGTTGCGCATGATCGTGAGTTGCTCATGGACCATCTGGGCGATCTGCTCCGAGCTGTATCCGCTGCCTTGCGCGATAAAGCTCGGCGCGGAAGCCACTTCCCCGTTGGGAAGTTTCACCGACCCCTCCTGGAATTCCGGGCCGAACCAGGCCAAATTGAACCACATCTGAAGATCGGCAAGATCCTGAACTGTGAAAGAGCGACCGTCCTGGCGCTGCTCGAACAAGGCGCGATACCGGGGCCAGGAGAAGATCTGGGTGTGCCAGTCGGCCTCGAAAAACGTGGCGAGGAGTTCCTCGCGCTGGGTGGCGGAGAGGCGGGCCGCCGGGGTCAGAGTTAATTCCAGGGCGCGGTCTGTCGCACCGCGCTCAGTATAGTCCTCGATCTGTTGGAGGAGAACGGGTGTGAGATTGATGGTGAGATGCACTTCGGGATGTTGTTCCAGCAGCGCGGCCATAGCGTAGTAATCGCGAATGGCATGCAGCCGCACCCAGGGGAAGCGGTACGACCCCTGTGGTCGTTTGGCTTGCAGATCTTTATAGAGCGGCTGGTGCTGGTGCCAAAGAATCGCAAGATGAATTTTCGGGCCCACGAGAAACGAGACGGTCTCCCCATCGCAGGACCCGGACGGAGAGTTTCCCCTCAGCCGATACTCCACGCGATCCCCGTCCGCAAACGGCCCGACATCGAGCAACCAGTAGCTGTTAGCCTCTCGGTTGACATTCCAGGTGCCCTCCACCTGTCCTGTCTGCACCCTGCCGTCCTGGTGCAAGACCTGATAATCGATCCAGGTTCGTTGGCCCCCCTCGATGGGCCAGGTGCCGAGCTGAAGATTGACGTGCTGCCCCGCACTCACGAAGAACGGAAAGCGCGGGGCGTCAGGTGTGAGATGCCAGATGACCATGGTCGTACATTCTCTCAATCCGAGCGGAGTGACCTCAGTGTCTGTCCGGCTCTATCTGTCTGCGTTCTTTCTTGCTACCTTCCAGATTTCCATGGCGACGAGCGGCAGCATCCCGATGCCAATGGCAAGAACCCAATGTTCAGGATCGAAAGGCGCGACCTTGAAGATGTGTTGAACCGACGGCCAGGACACAATGCCGGCCTGCAGCAGCGCGGACAGCCCGACCGTCGCGAGCAACGGCTTGTTCGTCCAGAGGCCGAGCGCAAAGATCGATCGGTCCTCGCTCCGGTTATTCAGGGCATGGAAGAGCTGCGCCAGAACCATCACCGTAAACGTGAGGGTGCGAGCCCGGTCCAGATTGAGGTCCATGCCGTAGAGGCAATACAAGAACGTCAGGAGCGTGATGACGGCGATGAAGGTTCCCTGGACAAAGAGTCTCAGCAAGCGTGCCCGTGTGAGGAACTGTTCCTGTGGCGGACGCGGAGGCCGTTGCATCAAGCCCTTGTCTGCTGGGTCAACCGCCAAGGCCAGGGCGGGCAAGCCGTCTGTGACCAAGTTGATCCACAGGATTTGCACTGGGAGCAGAGGAAGCGGGAGCCCGAACAGTGTTGCCAGCAACATCAGCAGAATCTCGCTGATGTTGCAGGAGAGCAGAAAGTAGACACTCTTCCGAATGTTGTCGTAAATCGCCCGGCCCTCCTCGACGGCCGCCGCAATGGAGGCGAAGCTATCATCCATCACGACCATGTCTGAGGCTTCTTTGGTGACGTCCGTGCCAGTTATGCCCATCGCCACCCCGATGTCCGCGGCTTTGAGTGCGGGCGCATCGTTCACGCCATCGCCCGTCATCGCTACGACGGCTCCCTGTTGCTTCCACGCGCGGACGACTCGTAGTTTGTGTTCTGCTGTGACCCGCGCATAGACCGCCGCTGCCTTCACTCGATCACGCAACTCCTCATCCGAGAGTTGGTTTAGCTCCGCCCCTGAGATGGCTTGCTCACCAGGCTCCATGATCCCTAGCTCTTTCGCAATGGAGACCGCCGTGTCCCTATGATCTCCGGTGATCATGACGGTTCGAATCCCAGCCGCACGACAGGTTTCCACCGCCGCCTTCGCTTCCGGTCTGATCGGATCTTTCATGCCGACCAATCCCAAGAACACGAGATCGTATTCGAGACTCTTGGCGTCATAGACGTCCGGAATCCGGTCCAACGGACGCATGGCCACCCCGAGGACCCTGAGCGCTTGAGACGCAAGGCGCTGATTGGTGGCCGTAATCTCCTGGCGGATCGCATCCGTAAGCGGCTGAATTTCGCCGCCTCGTGTGAGCCAGGCTTGGCAGTCGCGCAACAAGACATCCGGGGCGCCTTTGACAAAGGCGACTGGACCCGAGGGAGTTTGACGCACCACTGTCATTTTCTTACGCTCTGAGTCAAACGGCACTTCACCCAGCCAGGGATTTTCCTGTTCAAGGTGATTCTTCGTCAGTCCGGCCTTTGCGGCTGCGACCAGCAATGCGCCCTCCGTCGGATCACCCACGATGTGCCAAATCAGAGACTCCTGCCGCAGCTCCGCCCCATTACACAGCACCGAGGCGCGCAAGAGCGCCATGATCCCTGGTTTCAGATCCGATGTCATGGGCTCACTGTCCGACCGGATCTCCCCGACTGGGGCGTACCCGTCACCAGTCACGGTGAAAATTTCTCCGCCTTGATAGAGGGCCGTCACCGTCATTTCGTTCTTCGTGAGCGTGCCGGTCTTGTCGGAACAGATGACCGTCGTCGAGCCCAACGTTTCGACCGCGGGCAATCGCCGGATCAGCGCATGGCGCTGCACCATCCGTGTGACCCCGAGCGCCAGCGTGACGGTTACGACAGCCGGGAGTCCTTCCGGGATCGCAGCCACCGCCAAACTCACCGCGGTGAGAAACATCGTCACCGCCGTGATGCCGCGCAGGGTGCCAAGCAGGAACACAACCGTGACAATGCCGAGGGACAACCACAGCAGGGTGTGCCCCAGCTGCTCCAGCCGACGTTGCAGCGGTGTCTCCTCTTGCTCGGCCTGGGCTTCTCGGTGAATCAGTGCGGCAATCTTCCCAAGCTCCGTCTGGGCTCCGGTGGCCGTCACCAGCGCGCGCCCTTTCCCGGAGACGACAATGGTCCCCATGAAGAGCATGTTATGGCGGTCACCCAAGGGCACCTCTGTTTGTGGAATCGGCTCGGCTGATTTAGCGACCGGGGTCGATTCGCCGGTCAGCGAGGCCTCCTGTGTCTGGAACCCCGTCGCATAGACTAGGCGACTATCTGCTGGAACACGGTCACCCGCTTCGATCTGTATGAGATCGCCAGGCACGACTTGACTGGCAGGGATTGCTAATACGGTGCCATCGCGGATGACCCGTGCGGTCGCCACTGAGAGTTGTTTCAGCGCCGCAAGCGACCGTTCAGCCCGGAATTCCTGTACGAAACCGAGGATCGCATTCAGTGCGACGATCGCGAGAATGGCAACGGCATCGATCCATTCCTGCAAGAGACCGGACACGGCGGCGGCGCCGATGAGCACCCAAACAATGAGACTCGTGAATTGACTCAGGAAAATCTTGAGCGGTGAGGGCGGAGCGGCTTCGGGCAGTTCGTTCGGACCAACTGTCGCCAAACGATGCTGTGCCTCGGAAACGGTAAGTCCTGTATCTATGTCTGACTGGAGCTCTTGCTCGAAGGCTTCGGCGGTGAAAGTATGCCAAAGGGAGGTCATCGTCTGCTTACCGCCTTTACCAGATCCTAGACGTAGGCGTTCGTCGCATACTGCTGCGCCATCCGATGGGTGTTGAAGAACGAGGCATTGAACGCGATCGTGTGCCGCATCACATCGATCCAACGGTCGCGCGATTGGTAATACAGAGGAACAATTGTCCAGCGCAGTTTCTGATAGAGTTCTCGTGCTTCCTCGGCCGGATTGGGCTCTTGTCCCATCATCCGTGACCCGATCGACCACCCCGTCACACCCTCGATGTGACCTTCCAGCCACCAGCCATCCAGGACGCTGAAACTCGGAACCCCGTTGTGCGCCGCCTTCATGCCCGATGTCCCCGAGGCTTCAAGGGGGCGTTGCGGCGTGTTGAGCCAGAGGTCTACCCCGGCGGTGAGGAGTTGGGCAAGCCCCATGTCATAGTCCTCTAGGTAGACGATCGTCACCTCCCGATCGAGCTGCTTGGCGAGTTGCACCACGCGCCGGATCATCTCTTTCCCGGGTTCATCCTTAGGATGGGCCTTCCCGGCAAAAATAATCTGCAACGGTCCGACCCTTCGGACGATTTCGATCAGCTCGCTGGGAGCCGACAAGACCAAATCAGCTCGCTTATACAGCGCCGCTCGTCGCGCGAAACCAATCGTGAACGCCTCATCGCTCAGAGCCTGCCTCGTGCGCTGGTTCACGGCTTCGATCAATCGCGCCTTCGCGTGAACATGCGCCGCCCAGATCTCTTGGGTCGGAATGCTGATGGCATGGCGGAGGGCGAAGGAATCAGTCCTCCAGCCAGGGATATACCGGTCATACAGCTGCCGGAAGCTGGGAGATGTCCAGGTGACAGAATGCACACCATTTGTAATGGAGTCGATGGCGAACCCCGGGAACATGTCCTGCGAGACTTCTCCGTGGCGCTTGGCGACTCCGTTTACATAGCTGCTCATATTCAAGGCCAGGAGCGTCATGTTCAATCTGTCATTGCCACCCAGCATCTGCAGGACATCCAACGGCGTGGTGTCGCCGAGCATTTGCTTCACGAGCTCATAGGAGAACTGATCATGGCCAGCTGGAACTGGAGTGTGGGTGGTGAAGAGGCAGTCCCGCCTCACGCCATCGAAATCCCACGACGCCAGCTCGCTCTGTTTGCGCTCGCGCAGCAGTTCAAGGGCCAGCAAGGCCGCATGGCCTTCGTTCATGTGGAACCGTTCAAGATGGGTGTAGCCCAGGGCTCGGAGCATTTTGATGCCGCCGATGCCCAAGACAATTTCCTGGGCCAGACGGTACCGTTCATCGCCACCGTAGAGGTCACTGGTCAGTTCCCGATCACCGGACGCATTCTCCTCGACATGGGTGTCTAAGAGCAGCAGGGGAACCACATAGCCTGTGAGGCCGATGATGTCGTATTGCCATGCCCGAATCACGACAGGACGATCTTCAATCGCCACGCGGACTGTCGTTGGAAGCAGCCGAGCGAGCCTTGCGGGATCCCACCGCACAGGCTGTTCACGCTGATTGCCCCATTCATCCAGGTGTTGTTCGAAATAGCCGCGTCTATAAAGCAGACTAACAGCCACGATGGGAATCTTGAGATCGGCGCAAGATCGTAACGTGTCACCGGCCAGCACGCCCAGGCCGCCACTGTAGGTCGGGATGCCCGGGTCCACTGCAACTTCCATCGAAAAATACGCGATGCGCCTGGTCACGTCCGCGACACTCAATGGCGCTCCTGCCAGTTCAGCCGTGTAGCGTTCCGGTGTGGCTAAGAAGGTTCGTTTGCAGAGATCGGAGCAGAACCGGAACTCTTGTCCCTGATAGACGACAGAGAGTCCTTCTCCAGCCGGAAGCATCATGCCGCAGACCGGATCTTTCACGGTGTTCATCGGGTAGACACCTTCTCTCTTCGCCCGTACAGAGTCGCGACGATATTGAACCTGTCGGCTAGGGGAACATTCGCTCCTACCCACGGGGTACCGTAAGAATCTCCCGTTCCGCGTCAACCCAGTCCTCCACATCGCACCCCTCCCGGCAACCTCGCTCGAGATAAAGCTCATAGGCCCGCTTTGCGATCTGCTCCTGTAGCTCATCGGACAAGGCACCCGCTTGGGAGTTATCCTCCTGTGTTGTGACGGCCTTTTCGTCGCGCTTACCCTTCAAGTGTTGGTGCTTCATTTAGCCCTCCCTTTCTACTTGTCTCCAATCGCCCGGGACTTTCTCTTTCCATCGCTCCTGGTCTCATCTGGGTCTCTCGTCGTTCCTTCCACCACCGCCACGTCACATAGACGGGCGGAATGACCAGCAGTGTGAGGATCATGGCGGAGAACACGCCACCGACTTGAGGGGCGGCGATCCGTTTCATGACGTCGGCGCCGGTGCCGGTGGCCCACATCACGGGGAATAACCCAACGACATCGACAAGCCCGATCATGGCCATGGGTCGGATGCGTTCCACCGCGCCAAGCTGGACGGTTTCGATGAGGTCTTGAAGTGTTCGTAGTCCCCCGGCCTCTTTTCGCCGCTTACAGGCTTCGTCGAGATAGGCCAACATCACGGCGCTGGTTTCTGCGGCTGTACCTACGACCGTGATAAGCCCCACCCACACTGCGATGCTCATGTTGTAGTCGAGGATAGCCAGGTACCACACCGCGCCGACCAGCGAGAGCGGTACCCCCACCATCACCATGAAGGTTTTCGCAACCGATTGAAACGCGAAATAGAAGATTACGAAGATGATGATGAGCGTCAGCGGCACGACGAACTTCAGCCGCTCTTTCGCCCGCTCCATGAACTCATATTGACCGGACCAGACAATCGTATAGCCAACCGGCAGCGTCACCTTCTCTCTCACTACTCGTTTAAGATCCTCCACATAGCCGCCGACATCCCGCCCCGCCATGTCCAGGAAGACATAGCCGGCCAACATACCGTTTTCGTCCCGAATCATCGGTGGCCCATTGACAAAGCGCAGCGTCGCGAGTTGCGCGAGCGGCACTTGCGCGCCGGTCGGCGTATCCACGAGCACGCGCTTCAGCTTTTCAGGATCATCTCGCAACTCACGGAGATAGCGGACGTTGATCGGATAGCGCTCACGGCCTTCGATGGTGGTCGCGATATTTTCACCCCCGATGGCCGTTTCGATGATTTTGCCGACATCCATGACCTTGAGTCCGTAGCGGGCGATCTCGTCACGGTTGATGTCGAAGTCCAAGAAGTAGCCGCCGGATACCCGCTCTGCGTATACGCTCCGCGTGCCTGGGACCTCTTTGAGCACCATCTCCAGATGCTCGCCGATCTGTTCGATCTGCTTCAGATCCGGACCAAAGATTTTGATCCCGACCGGCGTCCGAATCCCAGTCGTCAGCATGTCGATCCGCGCCTTGATCGGCATCGTCCACGCGTTCGTTACACCAGGAATCTTGAGCGCGCGATCCATCTCATCCACGAGTCCCTCATAGCTCAGCCCTGGCCGCCACCGATCCTTCGATTTCAGCTCGACGACCACTTCCATCATGCTGAAGGGCGCCGGGTCGGTGGAGGTCTCGGCCCGCCCGGCTTTGCCGAAGACATGCTCCACCTCGGGGAATGATCGCAGCGTTTGATCCATGATCTGAAGCAGCCGGCTGGCCTCCGTCACCGAGAGCCCGGGCAGGGTGGTGGGCATGTAGAGGATCGTCCCCTCATACAGTGGCGGCATGAACTCCGACCCCATGCGCTGGTACACGGGAACGACACTGAGCATGAGTCCAATGGCCAGGACTACCACGGTTCCGCGATGCAGCAACGTCCATTTTAACAGCGGCGCATAGAGGCGTTGGAGGCCCCTGCTCACTGGGTGCCGTTGCTCCGGGAAAATCCGCCCGCGAATGAAGGTCGGCAAGCAGGCGGGAACCAGGGTAATGGCCAGCACCGCGCACATGGCAATCGCGAGGTTATTCGTCCAGGCCAGCGGCTTGAACATCCGGCCTTCCTGGGCTTCGAGGGCAAAGATTGGAATAAACGAAATGGCAATGACGAGCACGGAGGCAAAAATAGGCGGGCCGACTTCTTTAGCGGAATCGATCAGGATCTGGAGCCGATCGCCGACCTTCCCATCCCGCTCCCACTCCTCCAGCCGTTTATGGGCGTTGTCCACGATCACGATGGCCGCATCCACCATATCGCCGATCGCGACGATGATGCCGCCCAGCGACATAATATTGATGCCGATCCCCATGAGGTACATGGGAATGAACGCGATCAGCACCGCAAGCGGCAGGGTGAGAATGGGCACGATTGCGGAGCGGACATGTAACAGGAACGCGACAATCAACACGCCGGTGACAATCAGTTCTTCCAGGAGACTCTCGTTTGCCGTGGCGATCGATTCGTGGATCAAGTCGCTCCGGTCGTAGGTGCTGACCACCTTGACGCCTTTTGGCATGGACGGTTCAATCTCTTTCAGTTTCGCCTTGACTCGTTCGATCACCGTGAGCGCATTCTCGCCGAACCGCATAATCACAATGCCGCCGGCGACCTCGCCTTGGCCGTCTAACTCCGCCAGTCCTCGTCTCATGTCCGGCCCGAGCCGGACCGTGGCCACGTCACGCAACAGAATTGGCGTGCCGTTCTCGTTGACAGCCACGGCGATCTTCTCAATGTCCTCAGCCTTCTTGATGTAGCCGCGGCCACGGACCACGTATTCGATCCCCGAAAACTCCACAACACGGCCACCCACGTCGTTGTTGCTCTGTCGAATCGTTTCCACAATGGAGGGAATGGACAGGCGATAGGCCGAGACCTTGGTCGGATCGAGATTGACCTGGTACTGCCGGACAAAGCCGCCGATGCTCGCCACTTCAGCCACGCCTTCCACGGCCCGCAACCAGTACTGGAGATACCAATCCTGGAAACTGCGCAAGGAGGCGAGATCCTGTTGTCCCGACTCATCCACGAGGGCATATTGAAACACCCAGCCGACGCCGGTGGCGTCCGGCCCCAACTGTGGCATCACTCCCTCCGGCATGCGTCCGGAGAGTTGGCTCAACCGTTCGAGGATGCGCGACCTGGCCCAATAAATATCCGTGCCGTCTTTGAAGAGAATGTAGACATAGGAATAGCCAAAGTCCGAGAAGCCACGGACAACGGTGACATTGGGAGCGGAGAGCAGCGCCGTAACAATCGGATACGTGATCTGATCTTCGACGAGATCGGGCGAGCGTCCCGGCCAGGTGGTATAGACGATGACCTGCGTGTCGGAAATATCCGGCAGGGCATCGATCGGTGTCTGCCACATCGCCCAGAGCCCGACTGCTGAGAATGCAAAGACCAGCAGGAAGACGATGAAGCGATTTCTCGCGCTGAATTCGATGATCCGTTCAACCATGGGCGTTTCTTGGGTTTGTTTGGTTTGTCTCGTTTGTTTGGTTCAACCAGACAAACCAGATAGACCAGACAAACGTTATCTCTATTTCATTCCCGGCATGCCGCTCATGCTGTCCACGACAGATTTGAGCCGGCTTTCACTGTCGATCAGGAAATTGGCCGAGGTCACGATGTGCTCGCTCTCTTTCAACCCTTCCAGTACTTCAGACCACTCTCCGGTCTTCACGCCGGTCTTGATCAGACGCGGTTCGAGCCGCCCCCCGCCATGGTGGAGAAACACGACTTGCTTCTGGCCGGATTCGATGATGGCTTCTTGCGGGATCGCCAGACGAGTTCCCAAGCTCACCCGCAGCTCCACATTGGCATACATGTCTGGCTTGAGCGCTTCATCGCGATTGTCGAGTTCGAACCGCACCTTTGCCGTGCGGGTCTTCGGGTCCAAGGTGGGATAGATGAAACTCAGGTGGCCGGTCAGCTGGGTGCCAGGATCGTAGGAGAGGGTGACGGCCGCCTTCTGTCCCGCCTTGACGAACGACAGCTCATATTCATAGATGTCCGCCAAGATCCAGATATGGGAAAGATCTGCAATGGTATAGAGTTCCGCGCCCGCATCCACATGCATACCGGCAAGCGCGTCCTTCTTGATCACCGTCCCGGTAATGGGCGAATGGATCGGCAGGGCCTTCAGTACCTTCCCGGTCTTTTCGAGTTCTCGGATGTGATCATCCGTGATATCCCAGAGCTGAAAACGGCGCTTGGTCGCTTCAAGCAGGTCCTTTGAACCCCGAGCCACTTCCGGGAATTCGCTCTCACCCATTTGCTTGCGGCCTTGCAACGCCAGGAGATATTCCTCCTGGGTCGCGACCAGATCGGGACTGTAGATCGTGAACAGCGCCTGTCCTTTCTTCACATGGTCGCCAGTCGCGCTCACGAATAGCTGCTCAATCCAGCCGTGAAACTTGATCGTGACTTTGGCCAGCTTGCGCTCATCCACAGCGACGCGCCCGACTGTACGGATGACCTTCTCCAGGGGACGCCGCGCCACCTGCTCGTACTTCACCCCGATCGTTTGGAGCCGGTCGAGCGGTATCACGACCATGCCGGGCACATCCCCCTTGACACCCTCTTGCCCCTCGCCCCCCACCCCTCGCCTCTCACCCGCTGGCTTCTTTTCCATGCCCGGCATATCAGCCATGTCGTCCTGTCTGGAATCCGCCGCCGGGACTAATGGTAGCGACATCAGCCAGACGACTGCGGCGGCGAGGATGAGCACTACTGCCATACCGATGAGACGCTGGCGTGTCATGTCCCCGGTTTCCTTTCCGACAACGGGCCGCCTAACGGCCCACCGGTCACGGCTTCGAGCCGGGCGAGCGCTTTCTCATGGCTCACCATTTCGCCGTGGAGTTCGAGCTGACTGTCCTGTAGGGTCAAAAGACTGTTGAGCAGCGTCAGGAAGTCTACCTTCCCCACCGCGTACCCGGCTTGTGCGGCCTGCAGGCCCAGTGTGGCCTGCGGGATGATGGCGTCGCGCAAGATCGTAATCAGCCGCTCTGCGCGCTGGGCCTGCACGAATCCATCTTTCACCTGGAACAACAGGTCTTGCCGAGTCGCCGTAAACTCCTCACGCGCTTCCTCCAAGCTCGCGCGGGCTTCTCGCACGCCTTGCTTCTGCTTCGTTTCGTAGAACAGCGGGATCTTGATCCCCAGCATCACCTGGTACCCGTTTTGGTCGGTCCGATCGTTCCGAAGTCCCAAAGCCGTGACATCGAAATCAGGGTAATACTGACGCTTGGCGAGGGAGACAGATCGTTCAGAACGATCGATACTTTTTGCCGTAGCTAGCAGCGCGGGGGAGAATTCATCGGCGCGCTGGCTGAGTTCTTGTAATGGGATCGTCAAAATCGTGGTTTGAATTTCTTCCGGTGTCCCCAATGGTCCGGCTGGCGGCCGATTCACGAGACGATTGATCGCGGCATGGAGACTTTCTTTTTGTTGATCCAACACGGCTAACCGATCGAGGACTCGTGAAATCTCGACCTGGGCTCGGAACACATCTTGTTGGGCCGCTTGTCCCACGCTGTAGCGGGCTTTGGCCGTCTTCTCGAACTGCATCAAGAGGACTTTGTTCTTTTCGACGATCTCGATGCTCTTGTGCACATAGTGCAGATTAAAGTAGGCCTCTTTCAACGATGCGATGAGCCTCAGACGGGTGGCGTTGAATTCCTGCTCCAGTCGCTCGACTTCACTTTGCGCCACCTCGCCCTTCAATCTGAGTTTCCCTGGGAACGGAATCTCCTGGCCGAATCCATACATCGGGCCCTGAAGCGGCTCGGCCATCGGCATCCGCTGATACCCCAACTGGAGTCTCGGATCGGGAAGTGTCTGGACCTGAGGCACGACGGCCTTGGCCGCTTCCCATCGTTCTCGGGCTGCCTTAATTTCCGGGCTCCGGGCAGACAGTTCCTCGATGAGACTCTGGAGATAGATCCGATCGTCACCCGGCGCCAAGGGAACTGCGGTATCCGAGCGCGCGGCGCCGCCAATATCTTGCGCGCCGCCGACACACAGAGGGGTGAGACCTACGATGGAGAATGTCAGGGCAGAGAAGACCCACGACGGGATAAGAACGAGTGATCGTGTCACGGCAGCACCTCCAGACCCTATTGAAGAAAGAAGGCGGGCATCGCCTGCTCAACCCAAACAGTCGAGTGGCGAGCGAACGTACTGGGCGTGTGGAATCAGATTCGAAGGACCGGGGAAGAATCCATGGAGATTGGAACAATGGATAACACGCTGCTCCAGGGCCATGGCGCCGGGACTGGAGGACTTGTAAGCGCTGTTGAAACCCTGAACAGGATCGGCGCATGATCAACGTCCGAGACCATGCCGTTCTTTATCTGACGTTCGGGAGACGAAGTGAGTGACGGCGGACACATGGTGATCCCATTCATTGGACAGGCCGTTCCCTCTTCCACGAGCAGCGCCCCACCTGCCGCCGCTGAGAGATCGGGCAGCGGACACACCGTCCCGCTCACCTGGCATAAGGTAAACAAAAGCACCAGCGCAAAGTATTGCGTATTCACTCGTCGAATCAAGGAACCAACCATGTTCATGCAAAACCTGCTCAACTTCGATGCCTAGTCTCTATCAACGGATAGCGAGTACGTAAAGTCTGCTCGACCCACCCTAGCAAGCCACGCCTCAAACCTAAGCCCCGCCCGGAAGGGCGGGGCTCTTTGCTGCCATATGGATTCGCAGCAGCTGACCCATACATTACATTTCGTTTCCCTTACTTCATCATGCCGCGATGCATCTTGGCCAACTGGTCGGCTTCTTCAGCTCCCTTGTTATACGTGGCGATAAGGGCGTCGCAGTGCTGAGGAATATTCGTTTTCCCTCCCGCCCCAGACATACCTTGGACGAAGGCTGGATTTTTTCCATAATATGCTTCCATATCCGCCATGTCCTTCGCCTTTTGCCGAAGTTCGGTCGCTTCCTTGTCATACCAGGCCGCCAATCCAGCGTGATCACCTTTAGTAACCTGATCTACGGGAGGATTTCCGAGCGTCGAGCAGCCGACTACTCCTCCAAGCAACAAACCACACAAAACACCACGCTGAATCCATTGCTTCGAAGTCGTCATGGTCTCCTCCTCTTAGTGTAAGTGCCCACTTCGTGTCGCCATCTGCCGATCCTTCACGAATGCCCAAGATAAGACCGTGATGCCGATTCACGCCTCTCAACACCTGTCTTTCGCTTCTATCCATCGTTCCCAGGCAGAGACTCTCTTCTTATTCCATTCCTTAGCAGCTTTCCCATAATCTTGATCAGCAAGGGTGATGCCTAAACACCGGGAGAAGGGGCTATTACGCATCCCCAATGATTCCATAAGCTTATGTAATCCAGCATGCCACACCTCGAATCTCGCCATTCGATGCCGTTGAGGTATTTCGGGTCAGTCTCTAATGCGATACCTGTTGCGAAACGCCTCACATCTCTCAAGCTCGCACACGTAGTCGATGCCGCCCATTCCAGCAACACTACTCTAAAAAACTTGTCGCTTGCTGAAAAAACAAAAGATAGTAGTTAGGGCTCATCACAGCTTGATGGTCCAGAGTTGGGCTCTGATAATCAGGTAGGTCGTGGCAACTAATAACCAAAGGAAGGAAGCAGGCCTCGTACCGTTTTGCTGAGCCCAGTTATGAGGTCGTTCGGAGTCAACCGGATAAGCATCAAAGATGTTTTAGAGAGCCCCGCCCGGAAGGGCGGGGCTCTTTGCTGCCACATTGATTCGCACCGGCGTGGATCATGCCGGTGCGTTTCCCTTACTTCATCATGCCGTGATGCACCTTGGCCAACTGGTCGGCTTCTTCAGCTGTCTTCGTATACGAGCTGATAAGACTGTCGCAGTGCCGAGGAATATCCGTTTTCCCTCCCGCGCCAGCCATACTTTGGACGAAGGCTGGACTTTTTGCATACTCTGCTTTCATAGCCGCCATGCCCTTCGCCTTTTCCCGATTAGTGGCCGCTTCCTTCTCATACCAGGTTGCCATTCCAGCGTGATCAGTTATGGCCGGCATAGGGTCGGCAGCACTCGCGGGCGTCGCGAAGGCGACTAACCCTCCCAGCAACAAACCACACAGAACACTACGCTGAATCCATCGCTTCCAAATCGTCATGATGCCCTCCTGTTAGTGTGAGTGGTACCCCTCCGTGCTGCCATCGGCCGATCCTTCTCGGGTGCCCAAGGTATGACCGTGATGCCGATTCACGCCTGTCAACATCTATATTTCGCTTCTATCCACCATCCCCAAGCCGAGATTTTCTTCGCATTCCATAACGGCTTTCCCATCATTCGGTTCATCTACGCCATCGTGATTCAGCCTGCTCAAAAGCGGTCATAAAAAACGCCCTCTAGCCCGCTTGGACCGGAGGACGCCATTGTCCATGCAGTACTATCTTGAGTCCGAAGGGAAACGCCCTTGTTCCCCTGTCCGATTTGCAACCCTTTGCAAGGCCTCTAGCCTGAATAATTCACGACTTTGGCAAGAAAAAAAGCCATCGAGGCTCCACACTGTGCTATAGGAGCGGTGTTCAGACGTTTCTACGCACAGCAAACAGGAGACCCCGATGGCCACAGCGTGTATACCGCAACTGACCTTCACA
>CAMDRK010000009.1 GCA_945906715.1 Nitrospira lenta | reverse complement strand
AATGTCTGGGAATGGGTAAGCGACTGGTATGACCCGGACTATTACGCGGCCAGCCCCCCTCAGAACCCGAAGGGGCCGGGAAATGGTAAATACAGAGTGTTACGGGGCGGCTCGTGGGACCTCGCTCCGGAGCACCTGCGATCCACGCGCCGGGATTTCAATATACCGTTGGCCCCCACCTATGAGTCACCGGCGTATCGCAACTTCAACGGCGGGTTCCGCTGTGCGAAGACTCCCGAGCTGGCTGCCCCCGGTGGACTAATGACATTGAGTCCGGTTCCAGCCGATTATGCCGACAAACATATGCCGGCTGGCTGGTGGACAGATACTAATATCATCGAGGAGGGAAGGCAGATTTATTCCCAGGAGGGCTGCCGCAGTTGCCATAAGGACGGTCAACAGGTAAAAAGTGGGGGAGGGCTTCGTGACCCAAAAAACACCAGCCGTTTCTCAGACAGCTACTGGTTTTGGCGAGTGGCGGAAGGGGTTCCAAAGACGACAATGAAGGCCTGGAAGTCGTATCTCTCAGAAGAGCAGATCTGGCAGGTGATCGCGTTCATACATCAGTTCTCACATGGGGGTAAACCCTCCGAACACACGGATTACAAGCCCTGAGGTCGTCCGTTCAATCAGGATTGCGTGATGGATTTGTTCGGCAACGGAGTGGAATTAATTTACGGCGGGATTCTCTTTACGCTATTGCCGAGTGTAGAATGCCACCCACGCATAAGAGCCTATCCGAGTTGAAAAATGGTACCCCTTAAAATTGAGTTAGCAAAAGCGTTTCATGAGACCCAATCGTTCAAGTGGGACCCCGCGAAAGGGTTCACTCTTGCCTCCGGATTGAAGAGCCCTTTCTATGTCGATTGCCGGTCATTGATGGCCCATCCGGGATCGCGCCATCTTGTGGCTCACCTCGCGTATGAATCTTTGCGGCCGGTCGAACTCGACTGTCTTGGCGGATTGGAAATCGGCGCGATTTCCATTGCCACGAGCATCTCGGATTTTGCGTTTGTGGCCCAGCCGAAACGAACGTGGCGGACCTTCGTGGTGCGGAAGCAGGCGAAGGATCATGGACTTGGAAAACTCATCGAAGGATCGTTTCAACCTGGGGATCGAGCCGTGATCGTGGATGATGTCCTCACCAGCGGCGGTTCGCTTCTCAAGGCTGTTGCGGCTGCCAGGGGCGCCGGCCTCACTGTAACGCATGCCCTGGTGATCGTAGACCGGAAGGAGCAGGATGGGCGGCGCAAGGTTGAAGCTGAGGGACTTAGGCTCGTCAGTCTGCTGACCATCGACGACTTGACCAGCGCGCAACCAACCCACTCTTAGCAAGCTGTTGAAAAAATCCGCCAGCACAAAGAAGGTTGAGGTTTAGGTTAAGGTTGAAATAAAGAGAGACTAATCTGCGCTCGGCCTCAACCTTAACCTCAGCCTACCTCACTTGCAGTGAAACTGAATGCCCCACCGGCGCTCCTGCACAACTTCCTCTGCGCCCGCCATTGGGCTGACTATGCGAGATCGCCCTTTCGTTTGCCCTTCCTGCACGATGGTATAGAGCCCCCCGCATTTTTCCTTCATGAGAGCGAGGGCGTCCGTGCGAAAGGATGAGAGCATCGGTCCCTGCTCTCCTATGAAGGGATAGGCGACAACCCCTCCGTCCTCTCTTTCCTGTAGCAGTTTAGCTCCCTCGCCACAACCGGCCAAAGCGATGACAAAGAGAATGGCGAGGCTTGACCAGATCTTCATGCAATCCCTATCATACTTGCACCGGTGATCCTGCTCGGACGATTGACAGCCCTATTAATGAAAGGAGACCAACGTGATCATACGCATCGTCATCACCATTGCCAGCCTGTTGTTGCTGTCTTCGATCTCGACCAGTGATATCTCAGCCCATCATTCCTACTTGCTCTCGGTCCAGCAGTTACGCGCTGGATTGACCAAAGCGCCTTCGATGCCACAGAAGGGTTTCATCTTGATCGATGTCCGATCTGTGGAAGAGCATGCGGCCGGATTTATCCCCGGAACCGATTTGAACATTGAGTTCAGGGAAATTCAAGCTCGGCACCGGGAGATCGGAGCCCAACTGGAAGACCATCTAGTGGTCTATTGCCAATCCGGCCATCGCAGCAACATCGCGGCAGAAACACTCGCCGATTTGGGTTACCGGCATGTCTATAACGTCACCGGCAGTATGAATGCCTGGCTTGCGGCAGGCTTTCCGGTTGAATCTGGGCGCCGCTGAAAGAGTCTGATCTTGACTCAGCCTACACCGCCTCGGCAAGCTCATACATCTACGGTCTTGGCGCCGGTTGTTTCTGGCGTGGGCTGATTCCAATTACAGCTGGAAGTCCGATATGGGCTGTGATGCTGTCTTCTAACAGAGGTATCCAGCTGTGTAAACCGGCAAGCTTAGACGTGGTTTGCCGGAGCGAGGGGCTGATGGCGATGTCGGAAGAAGATCCTCCATCCATGGCCATGACCTGGCGCAGGGAGGGAAAGGCGTCCCGCAGACATTCCCCAAGGGCATGGAGCGACACCACTTCTGTTGTTTTCAGGATGAGGAGATGGCCATCGCCTTGTTCTGCGACGAGGGTCTGATGTGCGCGTTTCCCGGTTTGGCGGACTCGGATTTTTCCGGTTCGGTCGAGGAGCATGAGCGATTGCGCCACTTCTCGATAGGGAACGTGCTGCTCGTCAAAAGTGTCAAAGTTCAGATCCAAAACCCTCGCGCGGCGCGAACGATCCTCCGCCGGTTCTGCCACAAACAGTCCCAGCCAGGTGCTGTGCCGCTTGCTCCCCATCGCGTGACCGTTTCCGTAGAGCAGCCCGAGATACGCATAGTTCTCACGGAAGAGCCCGGCATTGAAGACCAGATCATGGCCGGTTCGTTCTTGCCATTGGCGAATATTGAGGGGGTCCGAGAGCCCCTCCTGCTGGTAGTAGTGCACGGTAAAGCGATAGCGGTTGGGGTCGATCTCGACGGCGATCAACGGCGCGACATCAGGGCATTGTGCTTGAGGATCCCAGGTGGAGATGGATAAGCCCTCTCCGAGCCGATCCCCTGTGAGAGTCTGAGCCGTCGCTGCTGCAGATCCACTGGATATGATGAAGATGATACCCAGCAAGATGCGGGCGACAAGGATGAAAGGGAGAGACCCGTGGAGGCTGTTGTACCGTACCATAGTATCTCAGGATCGAGTATAGAGAGCGCCGATAGGGAGCGTCAAATCATTCGAGGACAGGGGCAACGGCTTCGACATGAACCCTCACATGACTAACGCAGGGTTGGTCTGGATGTCGATGGGGTATCGCCAGCCTTGTCCGATGGCATGCGGGCATCGAGCAGATTGCGGACTGAGCTGGCAAGCACCTCAGGGGTGAAGGGTTTTTGCAAGAAACTGGTGGTGCCTTCTTCTTGTCCGGCCATGATGCCGACGTCATCCATATATCCCGACATGAATAGGGTTCGTAACTCCGGATTGATGACGGAGAGATGTTGCGCCAGTTCCCGTCCGCCCATGCCGGGCATCACGACGTCGGTCAGAAGGAGCTGAAACGATTCTGTTTGTTGCGTCGCCAGCAGGCAGGCTTCGACCCCGTTCTTGGCTTCTACGACTTTGTATCCCAGCTTCCGCAGCTCGTCTCGCACCAGCGTCCGTACGCTTGGTTCATCTTCCGCCAGGAGAATCGTTTCCGTGCCTCGCTGAGGCCGTCCCGATGACTGAGTCGGTGTTGTGGTTAGGATGTCGGACTCGACGCTTGGAAAATACAGATCGAAGCGTGTGCCGTGGCCCACACGGCTGGTGACGTCGATGGCCCCGCCGCATTGGGTGACAATCCCATACACTGTGGAGAGGCCCAGCCCGGTTCCTTTCCCTTCCCCCTTCGTGGTGAAGAATGGTTCAAAGATATGGGATTGTGTTTTGAGGTCCATGCCACAGCCTGTATCGCTGACGGCCAGCCGAACATAGGAACCGGGTTGCAACGGAGCGATGTGGTAAACCGGACTGCGGGTCAGTTCGACCTGGGCTGTTTCGATCGTGATCGTTCCGCCCTTCGGCATGGCATCCCGCGCATTGACGACAAGGTTGACCAGGACCTGTTCAAGCTGGGTTTGGTCGCCGCGCAGCCGCCCGTTCTTCAGGTCGAGTTTAATGACAAATTGTACGTCCTCGCCGATGAGGCGGCGTAGCATGTTTTCCAGACTTGTGACCGCGGTATTGAGAGACAGAATTTTCGGGTCCGTTGACTGCTTGCTGCTGAACGTGAGCAGTTGCCGGATCAGCGATGCGGCCTTTCCGCCGGCTTTCAATGTTTCTTCGATTTTTCCTTGAAGGGGGTGTTGAGGGCCGAGTTCCGTCAAAAGGACTTGGCTGTAGCCCATGATGATGGTCAGGAGATTATTGAAGTCATGCGCGATTCCTCCGGCCAACCGGCCAACCGCTTCCATCTTCTGGGATTGTCGAAACTGTTTCTCGCTCTGCCGAAGCGCCTCTTCCGCACGCTTCCGTTCGGCTCGGTCGTCTAACTCACGTAATGCGCGCTGGACCGATGGTACGAGTCTCCCGAGCCGTTGCTTGAGTACATAGTCCGTCGCGCCTTGATGCATGGCGTCGATGGCCAGTTCCTCCCCGATCGTGGCCGAGACAAAAAGGAAGGGCACGTCAGGACGGTGTTGACGCGCCAAGATGAGCGCCGTCATCCCGTCGAATCCCGGGATCGAATAGTCCGCCAGGATGAGGTCCATCTTGTCTTCTTTGAGGGCCGCCACAAATGCCTGCCGCGTGTCGACGAGTTGCGACTGGCAGGGGATTCCGCCCTCGATCAGGGTGGTCGTAATGAGTTCCGCATCGACCGGATCGTCTTCGAGGTGGAGTAGACGGAGAGGAGGTTTCACAGGTCCTTTGTGAAGAGGCTACGCGCTCGGGTCAGAGCTTTCGGGGGGCGGTTCATTGATGACACCCCAAAAAATGCCCAGTTCTTTCACGGCTGTGATGAACTGGTGAAACTCAACCGGCTTCACCACGTAGGCGTTGGCGCCCAAGGCATAGCTTTGTGCCAAATCGCGTTCCTCGCGCGAAGATGTGAGCATGACGACGGGAATCGGCTTCAGGTTTGCGTCGTTCTTAATGGCTCTCAAAACCTCGAGCCCATCGACTTTGGGCATTTTGAGGTCCAGAAACACGACCACGGGATTGCCTTGTTCCCTGGCAGCAAAGATTCCACGACAATAGAGATAGTCGAGGACTTCAGCTCCGTCGTGGCAGACCACCACTTTGTCGGCGATGTGATGTTCTTCCATTGCGGCCAGCGCAAGCTCGGCGTCACGCGGGTTATCTTCAGCGAGCAGGATGGGCTTGACCGTGGTCATCTGAGAGACCTCGCGAGGGGAAGAGAAAAGTGAAAGGTAGCGCCTTGGTCCGGTGCGCCTTCGGCCCAGGTCCGTCCACCATGCCGATGGATGATTCGGCGCACGTTGGCGAGCCCGATGCCGGTGCCTTCAAATTCGTCGTTTCGATGGAGGCGTTGAAAGACGCCGAATAACTTGTTGACATACTGCATATCGAATCCTACCCCATTATCACGCACGAACACCTCGGTTTCACCGGAGGTTCGCGGGCCGGCGCCGATTTCGATCTTGGCCTCCGGCCTCGTGGCCGTGAATTTCAGCGCATTGGAGATCAGATTCACAAATACTTGTCGTAACATCGCCGGATCTCCTGAAACGTTAGGTAATGGGTGTATTGTCCAGGAGATTGTCCTCCCTTGCAAGTCAAGACGTAAATCATGAAGGACGGTCTTAATGAGTTGATCCAAATTGACCGTCGTGTAGAGCATATCCTGGCGACCCATACGGGAAAACACGAGCAAGTCGTCGATCAGTTGTCCCATTTGCTTCGCGGAGTTTGAAATCGTCTGTAAGTAGCGGCGTGCTTTGTCGTTGAGCGTCTCACCGGCCGCCTTGGACAAGAGGGCCGCATATCCGTCGATATGACGGAGCGGGGCGCGCAGGTCATGAGACACAGAATAGCTGAAGGCTTCTAATTCTTTATTGGCAGCCTGGAGCAGCTCGCCACGGCTTTGCAACTCCGCAGCCACGCGGCGTCGCTCGGCGATATCATGATGGATGAGAAAGTATACGGAGGCCAAGAGAACCAATTGGAGGAATGCACCGAGTCCGAGCAGGGCGATCGTATTTTTCGTGCTTCCAGCCGATTCTTCCACACGGGCATGAAGTGCTCGTTGCTCGGTCATGTCGAGGTCCGTTGTCAGGCGATGGATTTCTTCGATCTCGTTCTTTGCAGCCCCGGTGAGTGCGAGGTGCCGGACACCTTCATAGCCACGTTTCTCACGTTGGATGATGGCCCCAGCCTCTGCCTTTAACTGACTGGTGATGAGCCGTTCGAGTCTTTCTACGCGGTCTCGTTGTTCAGCTCCTTCGTTCACCAGGCCTCTGAGATATCGAAGGTATTCCGGCATTTGTTCGACGGTGGCCCGATAGGACTTGAGGTATGACTCGTCGCCGGTAACGAGGTAGCGCCGATGGCCACTCTCAGCAGCGCCGAGGGCCTCCTCGACTGAGCCGAGCAACTGCACCAATTCGTGGCTCTTAGTATCGAGCCGGCTATTCTCGAGCAAGACGGATGTGTTGCGGTAGGAGATGGCGCTGATGACTACTATGCCGGCAAAGACGAGCCCAAACCCCGCAAGGACTCGTTGCTCGATCGACCAATGTGCGAACCGCTCCATGAGCCAGCCGGTCTTGGGGATCGGCGCTTGGCTGCTGTGGGAAATCGGCTCAGAATGAACGGATGCGGGCGTAGTTGGAGATTCTTGTGTGACGGATTCCATGGTTCAAGCATGCGGGGGCGTGGGGATATAAGCCAATGTCCTGGAAACTGTATCCTCCTCCGGTAGACCCTGCAAGAAATATTTCAGAAGAATGCTTGCTGGACGCAGAGAAACCGTCCCCTCGTAGGCTTAGCCGCCGAAGGGAAGGATGGCAGGGGGAATGGGAAGGGATGCAGTTGGATCCGCCACGTTTGAAAATATCATGATGGCCGAGACAACCCAGTCGGTGACTGGTTGAGGATAGACGCCGATCGCAAGGGTGCCGGCGAGACAGACGTAGACCACCACTTTGATCGGGCCCGATACTTTAAGTGGCGACCGGTCGCGGGGTTCGTTGACGTACATCTTCTTCACGACGATGAGGTAGTAATACATGGAAATAACGATGTTGATGAGCCCGACAGTGATGAGCACGTAGAGCCCTTCCTTGATGGCAGCGATAAAGATGTACAATTTTCCGATGAAGCCGGCCAGCGGGGGCACTCCGGCCAACGACAAGAGAAAGATCAGCATCGAAAAGGCGAGAAAGGGCGACCGTCGTCCCAGGCCGCTGTAGTCGTCTATCTCCTCGCTGCCGATGGCTTCGCTGACGGCAATGACAATGGCGAAGGCGCCGAGATTGGCGAACAGATAAGTCAGGAGATAAAACAGCATGGCATCGCTGCCCATCTTCGTGCCGGTTGCGAGACCGATCAGTACGTTGCCGATCTGGGCGATACCGGAATAGGCCAAGAGCCGTTTCATGTTCTTTTGGGCGATGGCGACGATGTTGCCGTAGGTCATGGATAGGATGGACACCGCGACAAGCAGCAGAGTCCAGACCGGTTTAAAGGTTGCCAAGGCGACGAAGAACATTCTCAGGAGGATGGCAAAGGCCGCTCCCTTGGGTGCGATCGAAAGGAATGCCGTCACCGGCGTCGGTGATCCATGATAGGTGTCCGGAATCCATGAATGAAAAGGCACCGCGCCGATTTTGAATCCTAATGCAGCGAAGATCAGCAGGAAGCCAATGACCAGCCCCGGTGAGGCCTGTACCGTCGTCATATCGGAAAACACCAGTTTGCCTGTTTCCCCGTAGACCAAGCTGATGCCATAGGCGAGGAGGGCTGCGGCGAAGATGCCCAGGATGAAAAACTTGATGCCCGCTTCGTTCGAGGCAATGTCTTCGCGGAGATAGGCCACGAGGACATAGAAGCCGAGGGTGGAAAACTCCAGGGTGACGAAGACCGACAGCAGGTCGTTCGCGGAAGCCATAAACATCATTCCGAGGGCCGACATCACGACCAAGAAATAATATTCTCCGCGGAAGAACCTGAATCGATGGATGTAATCGATGGAGGCCAGAATAACGAGAATCGTCGATCCGACGATGAACATTTTGAAAAACAGGGCCATTCGATCGAGGGCGAACATGTTTGCGAAAAGGGTTCCGGTGATGCCGGCGGCATCGAACCAAACCAGGCAGCCAAGGGTGGCGACGAGCCCGGCGATGCTGAAATAGGCTAATTGTTCGTTGGGCAGCTGAGGGAACGAAAAATCAATGATCAGGATAAGACAGAGCCAGGACGTGAGCAGGATCTCCGGGAGCAGCAGCAGAAGATCGGATGATGTTATCGTGAGCGCGAAGGTCATTCCGACCCCCGTGAGGGGTCAGGGGTCAGGGGTGAGGGGTTGTTCGCCAAGAGCGGAGTATCAGAGGTCCGGGGAGTGGCGCTCGCCGCACTCCTCACCCCTGACCCTTCACCTGTCTGTGCTACTGGCACGACGCGGGTGATCTTTGCGATTAAGGGATCGACGCCGGATCTCACGACATTGTAGAGATGCATGGGGAAGAAAAAGAACCCGATGCTGACGGCAATCATGATCATGAGCGGCAGACGATCAGCCGCGGAGACTGCGTCGTGTGCGTGACTGTATTTCTGGTCCATGGGTCCGTAGAAAAGCCCGCGCATCATCTTGAACAAGTAGGCCAGGGTCAAGACGATGCCGACCACGGCCACGATGACTTGGAGCGGGTACTTGTTCCAACTGCCGACGATGATCATCACTTCGGCGATGAAGTTCACGGTGCCGGGCACGCCGATCGAGGCCATGCACGCAATCACGAAACAGCCGGAGATGAACGGCATGCGGTTCGAGAGCCCGCCGAGGGAGGGAATGTCGCGCGTGTGCGTCTGATCGTACACCCACCCGGCCATGGCAAAGAGCATACCTGTGGCCATGGCGTGCGCAAACATATACATCACCGCGCCGGTCAAGCTGATGTAGTCCAAGGCGGCCATGCCCAAAAAGACATACCCCATGTGACTGGAACTGGAATATCCGATGACGTACTTGGTGTCTTTGGCGTAGAACGCGACGAACCCGCCATAGACGATACTGAACATGCAGAGCACGGCTGCGATAGGCATGAGTTCTCTGGTGGTCTCCGGCAGAATCTCAAAGGCCACCCGGATGATGGAAAAATGACCGAGCTTCATCAGCACGCCCGCATGCAGCATGCTCGTGGCGGCCGGAGCGGCTGCGTGGCCCACAGGAGACCAGGAGTGCAGCGGCCAGAGCGGCGCAATCGAAGCAAAGCCGAAGAAGATCAGGATCCAAATGATCTTGTCGAGCGTGGTGCCCAAGACCGGGATGTTCATCAGCTTGGCTTGATCACGCAGGACCAGAATGTCGAAGGTATTGAGCCCCGCGTATTTGTAGATCAGCAAGATGCCCATCAGCGCTGCGACGGCAAAAGCCGAAAGAAAAAGCACCAGTTTCATCGCAGCGTACTCTTTGCTGTTAGATCCGAAGTTGAAGATGAATCCGACTGAATCCCGTTGTTTGAGGCCTTCAGGATCCGTCATCTCGTTGTATTTTTTCGTGTGACTTCCCCACATGCCCAACAGGAGATACATTGGGATTACGGACATTTCGTAGAAGAAGAAGAGAAAGAACAGGTCCAACGACATGAAGACGCCGATCGTGGCGGCGGCGAGGATGAGCAGCCAGATATAAAATTCTTTCATCCGGTCTTTGATATGCCAGGACACGAAAATCCCCGCGAATAACAAGATGCTCGACGCCAGCACCAGCGGGGTGCCGATTCCATCCACTCCGAGGTAGAGCGAAATGCCTAGTTGGCGTGACCATTCGAATCGCTGGACGAATTGAAATCCCGCCTTCACGTGATCGTAGGTGACGAACAGATAGAGCGAGGCAAGCAAAGAGACAAGGGCTGATCCCGCGGCTATCCCTCGCACGAGCATCGTTTGCCGGTTGGAGACGAAGATCAGCGCGATGGCTCCCACGAAGGGGGCAAACAGAATATAGAGCAGCGCGTAGTCACCCATAGGAATTAATCCACCCTTACCGGCTGTTTGGGCTCGAGCGACGCCACGGTTCCCCGTTCCAGTCGATCCACCAATGCCTGAACCGACCCGTTCATCATTTTCAAGAAGGGGGAGGGATAGAGGCCGATCCACAGGATCATGAGCGACAAGGCCGACGCGATGAGTATTTCTCGGGGATGCAGATCGCGAATGGAGTCCTTGACGGCCTTGCCGAGCGGTCCCAGCATCGACCGTTCGTAGTACCAGAGAAAATAGGCCGCGCTAAGGATCACGCCGGTGACCGCGATCGCACCATATATCCAATTGGCCTTGAAGGCTCCCAAGAGGATGAGGAATTCACCGACGAAGCTGCCGGTGCCGGGCAAGCCGATTCCCGCCAGACCGAGGAATAAGAAAAAGCATGCGATCAAGGGGGTCTGCTTGGCCATGCCGCCCAGTGAGCCCAGTTGGGTGCTCTGCTGTCGTGAGTAGAGGAAGCCCGCAATGAAGAACAGACCTGCCGTACTGAATCCCAAGTTGATCATGGTGAGCAGGCTGCCTTGGAGCCCCTGAAAATTTAGGGCGAACAGGCCGATCACCACAAACCCGAGATGGCTGATGCTGCTGAAGGCCAGGAGCCGGCGTAAATCTTGTTGGACCAGCGCTAAAATGGCTCCGTAGAGAACTGCCGCCAATCCCAGCGCCATGATAATTGAGACGACGGTCTGGCTTTTCGATGCGTCTGGGAGCAACGGAATGCTGAACCGGATGAAGCCGAATGTCCCGAGCTTCAATCCGCCCAGCACTACTGCCATGCCGATCGGACCTTCGAAGAGGGCGTCCGGGAGCCAGGTATGGAAGGGAAACACCGGAGCCTTGAATGCGAAGCCGAGGAACAACAGCCAGAAAATGAGGACTTGTTGCCCGAACGGAATCGGGACGGAGAGCAGGTCCAGTAAGTCGAAGGAGTAGGTTGGTTCTATATGGCGTAGTGTCGCCCACTGGTGATAATTGATGTCCAGGAGAACAATGCCCACTAACATAAAGACGCTGCCAAGCAAGGTATAGAGCACGAATTTTAGCGCCGCGTAGTGCCGCTCCGCTCCTCCGCCCCAGAGCTTGATCAGAAAGTAACTGGGAATGAGCATGAGTTCCCAAAAAACGAAGAAGAGGATCAAGTCGATGGAAATGAAGACCCCCATTACGGTGGTTTCGAGTGCAAGGAGCGCCATCATATAGAGTTTCACTTGATGGCGGACGGTGTCCCAACTATAGATGACGATCAGAACCGTGAGAAAGGCGGTGAGCCCAACGAACAGCACACTGATTCCATCGACCGCGAGGTGATAGCTGATTCCGAGGGCGGGAATCCACGGCACGTGTTCGGAAAACTGCATGGCAGCCGATTCGGGAACGAATCGCAGGAGCACGAATACGCAGAGGGCCAGTTCCAAAAGGGCAATCGCCAAGGCAGAGGTCCGGACCATGTCCTCGTCGTCGAACAGCCACAGGACTACGGCTCCGATGACGGGGAGAAAAAGAATACAGGTGAGAATGGGAAACGTTGATGCCAGTTCTTCTATCATGACAGCGCTTTATAGTTGCACGATGAACTGAATAATGACCGCTAGCAGAAACAATCCTGCCACAATGATGGCGGCGTAATGATGCACCATGCCGCTTTGTAGTTGCCGCCACTGGCGGGCGGCAAGATGGTTGCCGTAGCCGATGATATTGAGGCCGCCGTAGATCACGTATTTCTCAGCCCAAGTCGAACCAGCTGCGGCCCAGTCAGCAGCCTGTGCGACGCTGCGCACGAGGCCATCGATGACGGTGCGGTCGAACCAGTCGAACAGAAGCCCCAACTTCTTGGTCGGCTCCACCCATAACAGGTCATAGAGTTCATCGACGTAGTACTTGTTGAGCACTGTCGTGTAGGCAGTCTGGAATTGTTCCGCCAGGCGATCGGGCATCGAGGGATTCACACTATAAAAATAGTGCGCAAGACCCCAGCCAATCAGCGCAATTCCCGTAGCAACCATCATAAGGGTGAGCACGAGTCCGGTGCTCACCTCATGCTCGCCTACCGCGCCTGCGACCGGTGCAAGGAATTGATGGAGCCAGCCCTGGTCAGGGGGAAACCCCATGAACCCACCGAGAATGGACAGCACGCCTAATGCCAGCAATGGACCGACCATCACCATCGGGGACTCATGGACATGTTCCTCCGTATGATGGTCCATGCGGGATGTGCCGTAAAAGGTCAGATAGACCAGACGAAACATGTAGAAGGAGGTCAGGAGCGCGGCGACGGCAGCCATGCCATACAGCATATAGTGGTGATTGGTAAAGGCATGGGCCAGGATTTCATCTTTACTCCAGAAGCCTGCCAACGGCGGAATGCCTGCAATGGCAATCGTGCCGACCAGAAACATCCGATAGGTCCAAGGGATCTTGGATTTGAGGCCGCCCATCTTTCGAATATCTTGCTCGCCCGAAAGTGCGTGGATCACCGATCCGGCTGTGAGGAACAGGAGGGCCTTGAAGAAGGCATGGGTCACAAGATGGAACACGGCAGCCGTATAGGCTCCGATCCCGCACCCGAGAAACATGTATCCGAGCTGGCTCACCGTCGAATAGGCTAAGACACGCTTGATATCCGTTTGCACGAGGCCGATGGTGGCGGCAAACAAGGCCGTCAGGCCGCCGATGACGCCGACGGTTGTCATGGCCGTCGGCGATAAATCGAAAATGGCATGGTTCCGCACAATCATGTAGACCCCGGCCGTCACCATCGTTGCCGCGTGGATGAGCGCGCTGACCGGCGTCGGCCCCTCCATTGCGTCCGGGAGCCAGGTATACAGAGGGAGCTGGGCCGATTTCCCGATTGCGCCGACGAGTAAACAGAGAGCAATTGCCGTGGCCATCTCCGGCGAGAGCTGGCCGACCTGGGCAAAGACTTTCGTATAGTCGAGCGTCTTGAAATTGATGAAGATGAGAAAAATGGCCAACAGGAAGCCAGCGTCGCCGATGCGGTTCACCACAAAGGCTTTCGAAGCGGCTTTGGCGGCAGAGACTTTGGTGTAGTAGTAGCCGATCAACAGATAGGAACAGAGCCCCACCCCTTCCCAGCCGATGAACAGCACAACATAATTGTTCCCCATGACGAGGAGCAACATGGAGACCATGAAGAGGTTCATGTAGGTGAAGAAGCGCGTAAATCCGGCCTCTCCATGCATATAGCCGACGGAATAGATGTGAATCAGGAGTCCGACTCCCGTGACGACAAGCAGCATGATGCATGTGAGAGGATCGACGAGATAGGCCAGATTGACGGTGAGGTCGCCTCCGAAGATCCACCGGTAGGCGATGACCTCGTGGGCCGTGCCGGTCCGCAAGATGTCGACGAAGACGCCGACTGTGCAGAGAAACGACAGACCCACCGATCCCCAAGCAAGCCGGTGCGCGAAGTCGTGGGAATACCGCGTGCCCAGGAGTCCGTTTAAGATTACGGCCAGCAAAGGGAACAACGGAATAAGTTGTATGAGCAGATCGGTCACGTTACCACTTTAAGAGATTCATCTCATCCACGTTGGTGGAGATCTTTCCACGGAACACGACGATGATGATGGCCAGCCCGATCGCCGCTTCCCCCGCCGCAATGGCGATGATGAAGAGGGCCACCAGCTGGCCTGCCATGGATTCCAAGTAATAGGAAAAGGCCACAAGGTTGATGTTTGCCGCATTCAGCATGATTTCGACAGACATCAATACGATGATGAAGTTCCGTCTGATCACCACGCCCAGCAGTCCGGTAATAAAGAGGACGGCGCTGACGGCCACGTATGCGCTTAATGGAACCATAGTTACCCGTGAAGCGTGAAGCGTGAGACGTGAAGTGTACGCACTCTTGTCTTCTCTCTTCTCGTTCGTCCCCTCACGCCTGACCCCTTACCCCTTACGTTCCGGATGGGCCTGCTTTGGAGTTTTTGCCAGGACGATCGCTCCAATGACGGCGCCCAGCAGAAATACCCCGACGATTTCGAACTGCAACAGATATTCGCTGAACATCTTGATCCCGACCGCGTGGGTATCGCCGTCCCGGAGTACTGCCTCAGCCGGCGCATCGCCCTTTGTGCCTCCGAAGGGTGAACGGATCAGGAGGGCCAGCACGTACAATGATCCGATCGCTGCCGGGATCAGAAAGTACAGGTACGAAGAGTGGAAATACCGATCGTCGGTCTTCAAGTTCATGAGCATCAGTACGAAGAGGTACAACACGAGGATTGCGCCGGCGTAAACGATAACCTGCACGGCCCAGAGGAACTCAGCGTTAAGAATGATGAATAGTCCGGAGACATGGAGCAATAGGGCCAGAAGCGCCACGCCGCAATGCACCGGGTTCTTAAGCGAGACGGTCATGACGCCCGCAGCAATACTGGCCAGGGCAAAATAGGAGAAAAATACCAAAACCATTGAATGACTTAGCCTAGATGCTTGGGTGGTGGTTGGGTTGGCTTCAGTACCGATTGCGGGAAATAATACCGATATTCCCTGCTTTCCTCAACGTTCTTTTCCTGATTATGCGCGTACAGGTATTTCTTTGCATCGTCGAGATGACGTTCACCGATTTCGTACAGCCGCTTCTTGTCGAACAGCAAGGTGCGCTTATCATGAGTTGAGAACTCGTACATCTTCGTCATCGCCAGCGCGTTGACGGGACAAGCTTCGACGCAGTAGCCGCAAAAGACGCATTTCGTAATGTCGATATAAAACTCGCTGGCGAATCGCTGGAGTGGACGCTCCGGATCTTCCAAGCTAATGACCTTGATGCAGCGGGATGGGCAGGCGGCTTCGCAGAGGTCGCAGCCGACACACCGTTCCTGGTGATCGTCGTAACGTAAGAGCGCGAGCGCCCCTCGGTGGGTATCGGGAAGGGTTCGCTGCTCCCGTGGATACTGGAACGTGATGGGCTTGTGGAACATGTGCTTGAATGTCACCTTCATCGCATCCCAGATCTCATAGAACAATGCGGCTTGGAGGACTTGCTTTATCAGTGATGGAGCACTCATGCGCGCTTCCTGCTCTCTCTCAGGCCTTTTCGATCGTCACGCGGGTCTGCTTAAATGTGGGAACTCCGGTCGTCGGATCAACCTGGACCGACATCAAGTCCTTCACCGGTGGCTCATTAAAATGTTCCGGGAAGAAACAGGTCTGCGGAGCGACGGATTGATCGGGCTGCGCCGCCAATTGCATTGAGCCGCGATCCGACGTGAGACGCACCGTCGCTCCCTCACCCACGGCTAGCCGTTCCATATCTTGGGGATTCATCCTGAGCCGCCCTGTATTAGGGGCGATGGTGATGAGTCCAGGGGCATTGGTGGACAACTTACCGGAATGATACAGGACTTGTCCCAGTATCAAGGCGAATGGCCGCTGGCTCTTGGAATCGGATGGAGCGGAGGCTCGATAGCGAGATCCCACATCCTTGGTGTAGTCGGTTGAAAGATAGTGGTCTACCGACGGCACAACTTTGCGTGGCTGTCCGAGGTTGTAGTATCCGGGCAGCAACTTCATGATCTCGGATTGAATGTCGTTCGAGGATTCATACCCCCATTGACAGTCCAGCGCATTGGCCAGCGCCGTCATGATGTGCCAGTCCGGCAAACTTTCCCCGATTGGATCGATGGCCTCGCGGACGCGCAGGACTCGGCCTTCCAGATTGGTGAAGGTGCCGTCCTTCTCCGCAGAGGTGCAAGCCGGCAGCACCGCATGCGCCATGCGCGCCGTCTCGGTCAGGAACGGATCCTGGACGACGAGTAATTCGAGCCGATCCAGTGCGGCACGGACCTCCATCGATGCGGGTAACGTGGCCAGCGGGTTTTCTCCGATGACATAGAGGGCGCGGATTTGACCGCTCCTACAGCGATTGAGAATTTCGACGAGATCCGCCCCGGAGTTAGCCGCCGGGAGCGTGGCGTCCCAGGCCTTGGCAAAACGGTCGCGAGCGGTTTGATCGCTGAACAAAGCTTGACCAGGGAGAAATTCAGGCGCGGCGCCCATGTCCACGGCTCCCTGCTCGTTCGGCTCTTCCGTGACGGTATTTACCCCGCAGCCTGGTTGGTCCCATTTGCCGGTGATCCAGGCGAGGTCAATCAGTTTCAAGACATTCTGGTATCCATCAGGCCGGCGGACAATCCCTTCAGCGCAGAGGATGATGGATCGAGGCGCTTCGGCAAAGATCGCCACGGTGTCTTTCAACGATGCGACCGACATGCCGGTCTGTGACGCCACCTGTTCCAGCGAGACATGGGCCACAGCAGCCTTGAGGGCTTCGAAGGCCAGGGGGTGTTTCTTGACGCTGGTTTCATCAATCAAGTCCAACTCCAGGGCGGCCTTCACGAGTCCGTCGATCACGAGTCCTTCCGTTCCCGGCGTGATCAGGACCGGATGGGATGCGAGCTTAGCCATGTTTGTGACAGCGGAATCGATGACCACCACTTGTGCCTTATAGACGCGAATCGCTTCTTTGATGCGCACAGCCGTGAGCGGGTTTGTTTCCGTGATATTGGAGCCGATGAGAATCACGGCTTTGGCTTTCGTCAGGTCTTCCCAGTCGTTCGGGCTTCGCCCGATTCCCAAAGCATGTCGGGAGGCATGGACAAAGTTCAGGTGACCGTAGCGCGCACTGCTGTCGAACTGGTTGGTCTGGAACCCGGTGCGCATGAGTTTCTGAAAGAGATACAGTTCTTCGTTGGTGCAACGGGCGGTGATCAGGCCGGCGATCGCGTCTGGTCCGTGCTTGCGCCGGATTTCTGAGAACCGATCAACGATCTGGTGCATGGTTTCGAGCCAGGGAGTTTCGACGAGCTGATTGCCCTTACGAAGGAGCGGTTGCTTCAAACGTGCAGCGCTATCGATGTATTCGAACCCGAAACGCCCCCGCACGCAGAGCCCGCCGTGCCCCTTGGCCGTGTCGGCCCGGTCGCCCCATTTGTTTTTCCAGGACAGAGGGGAGGTCACGCGAACGACTTCCGCGTCCTTGGTCTCAAGGTACATTTGGCAGCCGTCCCCGCAATAGTTACAGGTCGTCGTGGTTTTCTTCATCTGCCACGGCTTGTACAAATATTTAGAGAACTTGTTCGTGATGGCGCCGACCGGGCAGACGGCAAGGCAGTCTCCACAGAACTCGCAGGACAGTGCGAAATCTCCCTTCGGCACGACTTGATTGAATCCGCCCTTCTTCATGAATTGAAGGGCATCGATCATTAACACGTCTTTACAGACGTTGATGCATTCCGCGCAGGCGATGCAGCGGTTCATATTAAAGTCGAGTACCGGACTGCGCGTATCTTCCGGAATGAATTTCTGCTTCGCGTTGGCCAGGTTTGTCACTCCATGCCGGAAGGCCATGTCTTGCAGTTCACAATGGCCGTCGGCGTCGCAGACCGGGCAGTCGAGCGGATGGACGGAGAGATGTTTTTCCACTGCTTTCTTACGGGCCTGGAAGAGTTCATCCCCCTCGGTTTTGATGATCATGCCGGCCGCCGCTTTGGCGGTGCAGGAACGGACGGGTGCTTTCTTGCCTTCCTGCATGACCAAACACATGCCGCAGGAACCGAAGGGGTCGAAGGTATAGTGGTAGCACATGGCCGGGATGATCTTGCCCGTGCTTGAGATCACGTCGTAGAGCGAAACCCCGCTCTTTGCCGTCACGGACTTCCCATCGATTGACAGTTCGATCGTGGCTGCTTCTACGTCAGGATTGGTTGCTGGCTTCAAACCCATAATTTTTCCTCAGTGCTGAGTTCTGAGTGCTGAGTTCTCAGTGGGTACACTGCATGTACATGCTCGGCACTCATTTCTCAGCACTCAGCACTTCTCATCGGTCACATTCTCCCATCACAATGTCGTAGGTCCCGAAGATCGTGACCGCGTCAGAGATCATGTAGCCTCTGGACATATGGTCGAATGCACCCATATGGATAAACGAGGGGGCGCGAATCTTCAAACGGTAGGGTTTCCCGCCGCCCGTGCTGACGATGTAGAATCCCAATTCCCCCTTGTGCGCTTCGGTCCCGCAATAGATCTCTCCCGGAGGAGCGTCGAAGCCCTGCGAGAAGAGCTTGAATTGCTGGATCATGGATTCCAGATTCGTAAAGACTCGTTGCTTCGGCGGCAGTGTGACGCTGGGCACATCAGCCATGATGGGGCCCTCCTGCATCTGCTCCAGGCATTGCCGGATGATCTTCACGCTTTCATAGAGTTCTTGGACACGGATCCAATACCGATCGTAGGTGTCGCCGTTTTTGCCGAGCGGCACACTGAATTCGCATTTCGGATAGGCTGAATAGGGTTCGGCTTTACGGAGGTCGTAGTCAACGCCCGAGCCGCGGAGCGTCGGCCCACTGAGACCGAAGCTCACGGCGTCTTCCGCCGAGATGATGGCCACTCCCTTGGTCCGTCCAACCCAAATCCGGTTCTTCTCCAGGAAGATCACATACTCGTCGATTTTTGGCGGGAAGTAGTCCAGAAACTGCTTCAGTTTATCAAGCAGCGATGCCGTGAAGTCCCGCTCGACGCCGCCGATGCGATACCAGCTGGTGGTGAGGCGCGCACCGCAGAGTTCGTCGAACCAATCCATCAAAATTTCCCGATCGCGGAAGCAATAGAAAAAGACGGTCATGGCTCCGATATCGAGAGCCTGGGTGCCGAGCCAAAACTGATGGCCGATGATCCGTTGGACCTCCGCCACGATCGTGCGCAGGTACTCGGCACGATCCGGCAGGGTAATGTTCATGAGTTTTTCGACCGCGCGGCAGTACGCAAAATTGTTGTACATCGCGCAGACGTAGTCGAGCCGGTCGGTATGGGGAATAAACTGGTGATAGGTGCCGTCTTCCGCAAGCTTTTCCACACCGCGATGCAAAAATCCCAGCACAGGAGTAGATTTGACGAGGCGTTCTCCTTCCAATTCAAGGATCACTTTCAGCACCCCATGGGTGGCGGGGTGCTGGGGCCCCATGTTGAGCAGGAGCTCTTCCGAGCGCAGGGTCGGGAGAGTCTCACTCCCCGGATGGGCCGGATCGAGCTTGTAGACGGTTGTTCTTTGATCTTCAAAGGCCATTGTTCGTCCTACCGGGCTGTTTCATCCAGGAACTCAAATGTGTCACGCCAGCCCTTGCCACGGAGCGGAAAATCTTTTCGCAACGGATAGCCTTCGGTATAGTCATCCGGCAGGAGGATTCGGCGAAGATCCGGATGATTTCGGAAGCGGATTCCCATCATGTCGTAGACTTCGCGCTCCATGAAGTCCGCGCCCTTCCAGAGATCCGTTAGGGAATCCACGATGCAATCCGACTCCGGTACCCTGGTCTTGAGCCGGATGCGGTGACGTTTCCGGATCGAATAGAACTCGTACACGACTTCAAACCGTTCTTCGTCGTCGGGCCAGTCGACCGAACTCACATGCACGATGTAGTCGAAGTCCATAGCCGGGTCGTTGTGAAGGAACTGTGCGACCTCATGGAGCCGATCCCTCATTACGGTTACTGCAAGTTCCCCGCGCCATTCGACGGCTTTGATGAGGCCGGTGGCAAAATCTTCTTGGAGCCGGTTGGCCAGTTCCTTCAATGACATCGATTGAGACCTATATTTTAAGGCTGGGTTTGACCTGATCCGGCTGCTTTAGAAACACGCGTTTCAGCATGATTCGTTCTTGTAACTTGAGGATGCCGTCGAAGAGCGCTTCCGGTGTCGGAGGGCAACCAGGCACATAGATATCGACTGGCACGAAGCGATCGACCCCTTGGACGACGCTATAACTGTCGTAGATATTTCCTGAGGTTGCGCAAGATCCCATGGCAATGACATATTTTGGTTCAGGCATCTGATCGTATAGTTTTCGGATGACGGGGGCCATCCGTCGGCAGACGGTACCAGCCACAATCATCAAATCGGACTGGCGTGGTGAAGCCCGGAACACACCGGCGCCGTAGCGGTCCATATCGTACCGTGACGAGACGGCGGCAATCATTTCAATGGCGCAGCAGGCCAGGCCGAATGTCATGGGCCAGAGCGATCCCTTGCGAGCCCAATTGACGGCTTTTTCCACTGTCGTGGTTACGATGTCCGGTGTGCCATCCTTATCATGACGACCAATTTGGATCAGTCCCATTCCAGGGCTCCCTTGCGCCAAGCATAGACATAGGCCACTAAAAACAATCCGATGAAGACCAGCATTTCAATCAACCCGATTAACTCGATTTTGGTGAAAACCACGGCCCAAGGGTATAGGAAGATGACCTCGATATCGAAAATAACGAAGAGCATCGCAAAAATGTAATATCGAACCGGGAAAGGCATCCGAGCATCTGAGAATGGCTCTGATCCGCATTCATAGACTGAGAGCTTCTCCGGTTCAGGATATTTCGGCTGGAGCAAAGAACTGACAACCAGCGTCCATATGCCGAACACTAGCGCTAAGACAATGAAAAACATAATCGGAAAGTATCTGGTCAGATACTCAAGAAGTAACTCAGAGCCGCTCATAGGGCTAACCTTTCAACAGCTTGAGATGCAAGGATCCCTGGAGTTTAGACTTTGGATTACGGGGATAGCAAGCGTTCAAAAGACCTGCGGAACAGACCCGAAAGTCCTAGGCCCTGTTCGTTGAGAGGGGTTGGCAGAGCGGCTTATTTATAAGGAGTTCTTCACTCTAATCGGCGGGTTGGGTGGGGTAGGTGCCATGCGATCTGATGGCATGCGCAGATGGGAGGGTGATACTTGGTCAATTTGATCCCATTCAGGCTCCAAGGCCGAGAAGGCCTTGGCTTTCTTGCGTCGATGAATCTGAGTCTCGATGCGAGGGCGACCCTGGAGTTGGGCATCGCGGGCCAGGGACTTGTCAGGCAGCATGATATTGATTCCCCTTCCGCGAAAAGTCGCTTCCCGGGTCACCATACCATCGGTTGAATTGGCGGGTCAATGTGACAAGGCCTTAATATTCTTGACAATGCAGGACTATTTGCTATGGTTGCTGACAGTAATACGTGCCCTACATGAAGGACAACCACCATGGTTAATTATTCAATGAAATGTGTCATCTCTCTCATGGGTTGGATCTTGGCCGTGCCACTCCTTCCTCTGGCTTGGGCGGCAGACGACCTCAACTCAGTCCGATTCGGGGATCCGGCTTTGGCCTATTCATCCGGTTCCATCCAGCGATCGACTCCCCAAGATGGATTCGTGAATGTGATTACCGGTGACAATCAGACTACTGGGGATCACATGATTCTGGGCAGCAGAGATACTCTATACCTCCGATTGAAGAATCCCGGCGATGTCGCGCCAGGAGATCCTTTCACGATTTACAGACGATCGCACAAGGTATTCCATCCCACAACTGGTCAATACATGGGGCATTTGGTCAATCGCCTCGCTGTGGTTGAGGTGATTGACGTTGATAAGGAACTGACCACTGTTCGGATCGTACGGGCCTATGGAGCTGTATCGCCGGGTGATCCGGTGATGAAGTTCGTGCTTCCGACTGACGAGGGAGCAGCAGTAAATCAACCTTCCGCCGGCGATGTAGAGGGAAGGGTTGTGGAGTTTCAATCCAACATGGGAATCATGAATCTTGTGGCGCAAAGAAATGTCGTGTACGTGGACCGTGGGCGGGAAGACGGGATCAGGCCTGGGGATCGAATGGACGTGATTCGATCAGGAGGGAACCTTCCTCGACGAGTCGTGGGCGAATTGAAAATCCTGTCCATAGAAGACCGAACGGCCACGGCGCTGATCACAAAATCGATTTCCCGCATTCTGAAGGGCGATCGATTCAGAATGCAGGTTCATACCCCTGTTCCTGAGGCCATGCCGATTTCTCAATCACCCCAACAGTCTCCGGATGTCTCCCCTGCGGTGGCTTCTTCTTCAAGCAAGTTCCAAGTTCAGAATGCCGCAGGCGAAACCCGAATCAGCCTCGGTGATTTGATGAAGCAGCTTCGGTTTGAGTCGGGCGAAGCCACGATCAAGTCCGAGGGCTATCAGGTGCTCGATGAACTGATTGCGTATCTGCGTACCACGACCGGCGATCGGCTGATTCGAGTCGAGGGCCATGCAGATAACATGGAAATCGGTCCTTCCCTGAAATCGATCTACCAGACGAACTGGGACTTGTCGAAAGCTCGGGCTGGGATCGTTCTCCGTTACTTGATTGAGAAGGGTGGGATCGATTCGGTGAAGCTGTCGTCGGTTGGCTATGGTGATACGAAACCGATAGCCGGCAATGGGACTGAAGTGGGTCGACAGAGGAACCGTCGTGTTGACATCGTACTCTATTCGCCCGAATCACCCGGTGAGCAGTCTGGGCCGGCGGCGAAGCCGATTGAGACCGGCGCTACCGGCTACAGCTTGTCCCGTCTCAGCTCAGCGGAGAGCGGAGATCCGAGCCCCGCAGTGGACCAGACGACCCTAGCCGTTCCAACTGGTTCGTCCAAGGTAAAGGCCCTATCCGCCTCCGAGGATACAGGTTCGGCAACGATTCCGGCATCAGGCGGCCTGGGCAATTCAGATCAGAAACCCGCTGCTCCAGTCGTTCCTCCACAGTAAATCCATCGAGTATCGTGCGAGGGTTGACGAGTCATCGTCAACCCTCACCGATTCCCCTTTGGAACGGTTCCGTTCTTTCTCCATCGTGTAGATAGCAAGTTAAGTTGTCCGGTTTTTGTAGCACGTGATCTGTCCGGTTCTTCCTCTCACCGATTTCAGCCATGCGCCGAAATGATCTCGCGCACCGTTGGCCTAGGAGGCACGATCGGCGGGACGTCCGATCCATGGGTCGGGT
>CAMDRK010000008.1 GCA_945906715.1 Nitrospira lenta | reverse complement strand
GCCGCCGCCCAGGGCAATGCCTGGTCAAAGAACCAACTCGGGCAGCTGTCTGCCGACGGGCTGAGTGTCCCGCAGGATTATAAGAAGGCACGACAGTGGTGGGAACAAGCGGCAGCCCAAGGGATTGCCCAGGCACAGTACAATCTTGGGCAACTCTATGCCAATGGGCGTGGTATCCCGCAGGACTATACGACGGCACGCGGCTGGTACGAAAAAGCCGCCGCCCAGCGTAATGCCTGGGCGCAGGCGCAGCTCGGACAGTTATATGCCAACGGGCGGGGTGTCCCGCAGGACTATACGATGGCACGCGGATGGTATGAAAAAGCTGCCGCCCAGGGCAACGCATGGGCGCAGGCGCAGCTCGCGCTGCTGTAGCCACGCGCGCCGTGAGCCGGCACCTTCTTCATTCGCTAATCGTTACTCATCACTCGTCCGAATCATTTAACCTTCACCATTGAACATTGAACATTCCGCCCCTTCCCGCGCGTTGCGGGGCACTCACGAAACTTCGATACGCCCTCCCCTCCGAACCTGGAGGAAATCCGCGGCGGAGGCTTCTTTCAGAAAGACTTCGAGCTTGCCGTTGCTATTGATGAGCGCGGAAGGGTTCTCCGCCATTCCCTCACTGTAACTATTCACCACTCCTTCAATGATCCGCTCACCGATCCGAATGGACAACTGCCGGCCCATCGCGACCGTGCGCGCCTCTTCGAGATGCTGCTGGGTCAGGTTCGAAATTAGATTTCCGAACCGGTCCACGTAGACAATCTCACCGACCAAGAGGGTCTGCTCCCAACGTGGCTGAGCGATCGCAAAAGTCTGGCAATCTCCGATGACCGGCCCATACGACTCAAACGGTTCGTCTTTGGCGAGTCTGGCCGCAGCCGGAGCAAAGAGATCCCGGCCGTCGAAGGTATGGCCAGGCGATTCACGCCGAAACTGTCGCCGATCGATCTCGCGCACTTCGTCCGGCTGCTCATCATCGAATATGTAGCTGAGCACGCCATTGTCAGGCGCGAGGAAAAAGCACCGTGCGCTCTTGACGATAATTGCCCGCCGCTCGCTGCCGACGCCAGGATCGACCACCACGACATGGATCGTGCCCTCGGGAAACTCGCGATAGCAGGAGTTGAGAAAGTAGCCGGCTTCGTCGATTCGGTGCGGGGCGATCTGATGGGAGAGATCGACAATACGGGCTTGCGGATGAATCGAGAGAATCGCCCCCTTCATGCTCGCCACGAACCAATCGCGGTCGCCGAAATCGGTCAGGAGGGTGATGAGCCTCAGAGAGGGCGGCACGCTAGCCAGTATGTATTGGGCAAGAGGAAAATATTTTGCAGGATGCTCAAAATGGCCACTGGTCTCACCCGCCCAGCCCAGGCGACTATTTCACCCTCCCGCCCTGAGTCTGCCAAGACAGCCTCTCCACCCAGGGACACGCCCTGTCCCAAGCAAGGCCGCAGCGAACCACTACAGATGATCCTTCCAATCTTATTCGTGTACATTATCCCTAGGATGGCCCGGATGAGTCCCCCACTGCGCGCGTCCAAGGAATGCCGGTTCATCTGGTCTATTTAGTCTATCTGGTTTGTCTGGTTGATCGGACTGGAAATTCATTCAGAAGAACCAGACAGGCCAGAAAGACCGGCCAACCAGACAGACGAGCCCGAGCGCGTTGCGCGAGCACAGGGGGCTCACCGGGTCATCCCCCTCCCTGCTGGCGGACTTTTTCAGCATCCTGCTAGAGCTCCTCGAAGCGAATCTCCACCACTTCATATTCGACCATCTTCACAGGTGTCTTGACCTCGACAAAATCGCCGACCCGCTTTCCGATCAGCGCCTTGCCGACCGGAGACTGAATCGAGATGCGGTTCACTTTCATATCGGCTTCATCCTGCCCCACCAGCGTATATTCTCGCTTCGACTGCGACTCCTGTTCGATCACGAGCACCGTGGCGCCGAACACGATGGTCTCGGACACTCGCCCGGCGGTTTCGATGATGCGGGCCTCGGCCAGTTTCGACTGCAGTTCCACGATACGGGATTCGATGAATCCCTGGCGTTCCTTGGCGGCATCGTACTCTGCATTCTCGCTCAAATCGCCATGGGCGCGCGCTTCCGCAATGGCTTCGATATTTTTGGCGCGTTCGACTTTGCGAAGACGATCAAGCTCTGCCTGGAGCGCCTCATGTCCTTTTCTCGTAATCGGTGTCGGCATGGTCAACGATGTCCTCTATGAATGGTGGTGATATTCCTGCAACGACCGAATGGTGAGTTCTTTCTTGAGAATCGCTTCAATGCCCATGACCGCCGCCCGTGCTCCCCGTATCGTCGTATAGTAGGCCAGCCCTTTGTTCAAGGCCTCCCGGCGGATCGACAATGAATCGGCATGCGACGACGCGTTACTCACCGTGTTCACGACCAACGCCACCTGCCCGTTCTTGATATGGTCCACAACATGGGGCCGACCTTCCATGACCTTGTTCACGGTTTCTGCATGGACTCCATGGTTCCGCAAATACGCGGCCGTTCCACTCGTCGCTTGAATGTTAAACCCCAGCCGCTGGAGCTGCTGCACAACTTCCAACGATGCCGGACGGTCGCTCTCCTTCACGCTGATGAACGCGGTGCCGCCCCTCGGCAGCGGCGCGCCGGCTCCTGCTTGGGACTTTGCAAAAGCCCATCCGAAATCCTGATCGATCCCCATCACTTCTCCGGTGGACTTCATCTCCGGGCCCAGGAGCACATCCACCCCCGGAAACTTATTAAAGGGAAAAACGGATTCTTTCACCGATAAGTGAACGGGAGTAGGGGCCTCGATCAACCCCAGATCGGGAAGGCTCTTGCCCACCATGGTCTTCATCGCCAGCTTGGCCAACGGCACACCGATGGCTTTACTCACAAACGGCACCGTGCGCGAGCCGCGAGGATTGACCTCCAGCACATAGATGGTGTGGTCTTTGATGGCAAATTGCGCATTCATCAGGCCGATCACGCCCAGCTCAAGAGCCAGCGCCTTCATTTGCCGGCGAATCTCTTCGACCACGCTCTGATCGAGCGAATAGGGCGGCAAGGAGCAGGCCGAGTCCCCCGAATGTACTCCGGCTTCTTCGATATGTTCCATGATCCCGGCGACCACGACGTTCGTCCCATCTGAAATCGCGTCGGCATCGACTTCAATCGCATCCGACAGATACTTATCGATCAGTACTGGATGTTTCGGTGAGGCTTTGACCGTCGACTTCATATACTCCAGCAAACTGGGTTCATCGTAGACGATCTGCATGGATCGCCCGCCCAACACATACGAAGGCCGCGCCATGACCGGATAGCTGATCCGCGAAGCAATCTGAAGGGCCTCGTCCACGGATCGGGCCATGCCGCTCTCCGCCTGGCGGAGTCCGAGCTTGTTCAAGAGGTCGCGGAATCGTTCCCGATCTTCGGCGCGATCGATCGCGTCAGGACTCGTGCCAAGAATTCGCACCCCGGCTTTGGACAAGGGCAGCGCGAGCTTGAGAGGCGTCTGCCCGCCGAACTGTAAGACAACTCCCAACGGCTGCTCGCGCTCTACGATGTTGAGGACATCTTCCTCAGTCAAGGGCTCGAAATAGAGCCGGTCCGAGGTGTCGTAGTCTGTACTCACAGTTTCGGGGTTGCAATTCACCATGATCGATTCGATACCTTCTTCCCGAAGCGCCATCGCTGCATGGACACAACAGTAATCGAATTCGATCCCTTGCCCGATACGGTTCGGCCCTCCACCCAGAATAATCACTTTCTTTCGGTCTGTTGGGCGAGATTCACATTCGCTTCCATAAGTCGAATAGAGATAGGGAGTATGGGCTTCGAACTCTGCGGCGCAGGTGTCGACGCGTTTATAGGTCACCCCTCTTTTGCTCTGACCAGCCTTGGTTCGCTGCTTTCGGACCGAAGCTGAGGTCGAGCCAATGAGCTGTGCGATACGATCGTCTGAAAAACCCAGCTCCTTGGCCTCCCACAGCAGCGACTCGTCAAGTACAGCTGGTTTCTTTCCCGCCTGGCCGACCAGCAAGGCTTCAAATTGCATCAGCTCACGGATCTGTTCCAGGAACCAGGGATCGATCTTCGTGAGGGCAAACAGATCGTCATTGGAGAGGCCGAGACGTATGCCATCCGCGACGTGCCACAGCCGCTCGGCAATCGGGGTCCGCAAATGTTGGCGCACCCGCTCCAGCGCCGGTTGCCGATCGAACCCCTCGGGGATGCCGTGATCCAATCCCTCCCGCGACGAGAGCCCGTTCATGTTCAACTCCAGCGAACGAATCGCTTTCTGCAAAGACTCTTTAAAGGTACGCCCGATCGCCATCACTTCGCCCACCGACTTCATCTGCGTCGTGAGGGTGGGATCAGCCCCTCGGAACTTTTGGAAGGCAAAGCGAGGGATCTTCACCACCACATAGTCGATCGTGGGTTCGAATGAGGCTTTGGTCACGCCGGTGATGTCGTTGGTGATTTCATCCAACGTATAGCCCACGGCAAGCTTCGCCGCAATCTTGGCGATAGGGAACCCCGTCGCTTTCGACGCCAGCGCGGAACTCCTCGACACGCGCGGATTCATTTCGATGACCACCATGTCGCCGTTCTTCGGATCCAGGCCGAATTGAACGTTCGACCCGCCGGTATCGACGCCGATCTCGCGCATGATCCGAACAGCCGCATCCCGCATGCGCTGGTACTCTTTGTCCGACAGGGTCATGGCCGGCGCAACCGTGATGCTGTCGCCCGTGTGCACCCCCATCGGATCAAGGTTTTCAATCGGACAGACAATGACGACATTGTCTTTGAGATCCCGCATGACCTCCAACTCGTATTCTTTCCACCCGATCAGGGATTCTTCGATCAGTACTTGACTGACCGGACTCATGGCCAAGGCCCAATCGATCAGCTTCTCGAACTCTTCACGGTTGTATGCGATATTCCCGCCGGTTCCACCCATGGTGAACGAGGGCCGAATGATCGACGGAAATCCGGTCTGATCGAGAACCTTGATGGCTTCTTCACGGGTATGCGCCGTACCGCTGGCCGGCACTCGCAGCCCGATCCGCTGCATCGCATGTTTGAAAGCTTCGCGGTCCTCGGCCTTGTGGATCGCCTCGGCAGACGCGCCGATCAACTTGACGCCATACTTTTCGAGCGTTCCCCGCTTGACCAATGCCATCGTTGTATTCAACGCGGTCTGCCCGCCCATGGTCGGGAGCAGGGCGTCGGGGCGTTCGCGCTCGATCACTTTCTCCACGACCTCGACCGTGATGGGCTCCACATAGGTCCGATCCGCCAACTCAGGGTCGGTCATGATCGTCGCAGGGTTGCTGTTGATGAGAATCACCCGGTAGCCCTCTTCTTTGAGGGCCTTGCAGGCCTGCGTGCCGGAATAATCGAACTCGCACGCCTGGCCGATGACAATCGGCCCTGAGCCAATCAGTAAGATGGACTTGATATCAGTTCGCCTTGGCACGGAGACCTCGTTTCACAATCAGCTAGCCTCTGGCATCGGCCCGATGGTTGGACGATACGGCGCCGGTGGTGGTGGCAATGTGCCCCCCCCAGGTCCGTGATAGTGCTGAAGCGCCTTGGGCAGCCAGGCTTCGATCTGGTTGATACGCGTCAAGTCGGACGGATGGGTGGACAGGAATTCAGGGACCGCCTGCTGCGACCGGAAACAGAGTTTCCCGATCATCTGCTTTGGACAGCCGCTCATCCGTTCCCAAAACGGCACAGCTTCACGCGGATCGTACCCGGCTTTCGCCATCAAAAGAAGTCCGATCTCGTCGGCCTCCGACTCTTGTTTCCGATTGAACGGCAACGACACATTGACTCCGTACGCCGCCAACAAGCCCTGGATCGCTCCTGCTCCCGTGGCTCCCATGGCTCCTGGGGCTCCCGTGTTGCGCGGATCATTGCGGCCCATAGCTCCAGAGGCCGCTGCGCCGATAGCCCCCAACTGCACGATCTGGTCTATGATACTCCGACTCATCCGCTCCATTCCATGACGCTGCAACGCATGCGCGACCTCATGGCCCATCACCGTCGCCAATCCAGCGTCGTCCTTGGTATGTTTGAGAATCCCGGTGAAGATGGCGACCTTCCCGCCCGGAAGCGCGAAGGCATTGACCATCTTATCGTCTTGAATGACCGCGAACTCCCACTGATACTCCGGCTTGTTGGCGGCTTCAGCGATCCTCCGTCCCACGCGATGCACCAGCTCATTCACTTCCACATTGTCGCTCAGCGGCGCCGCCCGTAACACTTCGCGAAACGCGCTCGCTCCGGACTCCAACTCCTTCTCTTCAGAAAAAAAGATGACTTGGTCGCGCGCCGTGCCAGGCGCACGATAGCAACCGGTCATGCTGCCGAACAGACTCAGCGCTGCCCCAGCCCCTAGAGCTGTGCACAGGCTCATTGCCCCCCGAGCCCCCAGAGCCAACATCGCCCGGCGCCCGATCGGCGTCGAGAAGAATTGACTCATTGTGTCATTTTGGGATTGAGTCATTTGCGATCCGCTTCATTGCTTCATTGATTCAATGCTGCAATGACACAATTTATTTATCCGTCGTAACTACTCAGGTCGATAGGCTGAAGTGTTCGGAATTTCGATCTCCGGCCTTCAGCCTGAACACCTGAGTAGTTACTATCCGTTACGGCATCCAGAGGTACATGAACTGCGGCGTTCCACCCCGCACCATCGTCAGCAAATCAAGATTGGCCAACCCGGTGATACCAGAGCTCGTTCCGAACAGGCGCGAATAGATATTGTTCTGATACTCCCCTCGCCGCCCATAGGTCACGACTCGCGCTTCCGTGAGGCCAGCTTTCTTCTTGGCCATTTCGATCGCATCATCGAGATACCCGATCTCGTCGATCAAGCCTGTGGCCTTGGCCTGATCTCCTGAATAGATCCGTCCATCGGCCAGTTTCTTGATTTGTTCAGCCGACAGATTGGGACGCCCCTCCTGCACCACTGCCAGGAACCGATGATAGAACGAGTCGATCACGCTTTGAAAGATCCCCCGCTCCTCAGCCGTCATGACCCGAAAGGGTGAGCCCATGTCCTTGCGGGGCCCGGATGTGATGGCATTGGCCTCGACACCCACCTTTTCAAGCAATCCCCTGGCATTGACGGTCAACATAATGACGCCGATACTGCCTGTCACCGTCGAGGGATGGACCCAAATACTATCCGCCGCCATGGCCAAGTAGTAGCCCCCTGACGCAGCTACATCCATCATCGATACAATCACAGGAACTTTTTTCTTGATCTTGAACTCCCGCAACTCGTGGTACAGGATGTCCGAGGCGGTCACGGTTCCGCCCGGACTGTTGATGCGCACGACCACGGCTTTGATCTTCCCGTCCTTCGCGGCCTTCGTCAGCTCTTCCTTGAACATCGCCACCATGTTGGTCTGCGGGATAAGCCCCTCTTTATCTTGTGAGCTGATTACCCCAGACAGATCGAGCAACAGGACTTTTCCATCGCCCGTGCCACTGAGCTGCACTTCCTTCACTGGCCCAGCTGGCTCGATAAGATTGAGCGTAATGCAACCGGATTGCAGGCCGATGACTAGAATGAGGCAAAGTCGAACAAACATTGTGCAAACTCTAAACATGCTGTTTCTCCATCAACTTGATAAACTCGGTGAATAAGTACGCGGAGTCATGGGGTCCGGGAGACGCTTCGGGGTGATACTGCACCGAAAACACCGGATGATCGGCACAGGCCAACCCTTCGACCGAGTGATCATTCAGGCTCAGATGTGTCACCAGCACTTGCCCAAACGATGTGTCCACCACCGGCGGTCGATCGGGAATCGCACTGAATGGGCGAGTCACCGCGACGGCGAAATTGTGGTTTTGCGATGTGATCTCCACTTTTCTCGTGCGAAGGTCCATGACCGGATGATTCGCCCCATGATGGCCGAACTTCAACTTATACGTCTTGAGCCCCAGCGCGAGACCGAGAATCTGATGTCCTAAACAAATGCCGAAGATCGGACGACTCCCGATCAATTGACGCACCGCCTCAATCGCGTAGGGCACTCCTTCCGGATCCCCCGGACCGTTCGACAGAAAAATCCCATCGGGTTTGAGGGCGTCAATCTGCATCGCGGTAGTCGAAGCCGGCACAACGGTCACATCACATCCCACATCGACCAGGCTGCGGAGGATATTCAGTTTCACCCCAAAATCATAGGCGACAACATGCCACCGTTTGGTGGATCTGGCCCGTGGTTTCTCGTCGAGCGAGGGGGCCCACTCGCCCGATCCTTCCGTCCATTGAAAGGCCTTCCCGCAAGTCACGGCTGCCGCCAGATCGCGACCCACGATGCTCGGAGCAGCCTGTGCCTTTTCGACCATCCGACGATGATCTCCAGCGACATGGGTGATGAGGCCCTGCTGTGAACCATGTTCGCGCAAGTGGCGGGTTAAGGCCCGAGTATCCAGCCCTTCAATGCCAACGATCTTCGCCTCATGTAAATAGTCTTGGGCCTGCTGTCGGCTGCGCCAGTTACTGACGAGCCGGCTCGCCTCTTTCACAATGAATCCCTCAGCCCAAATCCGCCGCGACTCGGCGTCCTCCGTTGTCATCCCATAGTTTCCAATATGGGGAGAAGTCATGGTGATGATTTGTCCCTTATACGAAGGATCGGTCAAGACTTCCTGGTAGCCGGTCATGGCCGTGTTAAACACGACCTCTCCCACCGTCTCTCCTTCATATCCGAGGGCCCGGCCCTCGAAGATCGCGCCGTCTGCCAATGCCAACCATGCTTGTTTCACGAAAGCGCTCCGTCCCGGTAGAGAGACCTATTCGCCTTGATGCCGATCAAGAGAATACCTAGTACAAGATCGACCATGTAGATCCAGCGAATCGGTTTCAGCATACGAAATAATGCTTCGAAGGCCGCCTTCTTCGCCGCCTCCTCGTGCGCCGCGAACGCCTGCGCTTGAAGCGATGCAGCAGAGGGATGCAGCCACACAATAATGATTCCCGTGATCACCACCATGCCGGCCAGCACCATCATCTCACCCCGGCCGACGCCGACTGCCGGATTTCCACTCCACCACCGATACCACAATGCAGCCCACAGAATGGCCAGCGCTCCGATCATGAAGCGATGATAGCCCTCAAACGCCTTTGTCAGAAACAATCCGCCTGAGTCCTGCCCGCCGAATGTATTGAAGACTGCGGGAATCACCGCCCCGATGAGCACTATTCCACCGCCGACCCAGACTCCCAACGCCAGCCATTCAAGCGTGAGGCACCCGACCATCCCCCAACGGGACATACGAAGCATCAGACTACTTCTCTGCCTGGCCGGTCTCGAATACGACCCGGCCACCCACGATCGTCGTCGTGACCCGGCCCTTCACCTTCCATCCGGCAAAGGGGGTATTCCGGCTCTTTGAGTAAAATTTGGCCGGATCGACCTCCCACTGTTCCTGCTGGTCGACAATCGCCACATCCGCATCGGCCCCGACCGCCAACGTGCCTTTATCCAAGCTAAACACCTTTGCCGGAGCCGTGCTCAACTTATCGACTGCCGACTCCAACGATAGAACCCCCTCCTCAACCAGCGCGAGGGTCAATGGCAGGGCCGTCTCCAGTCCGACGATCCCGAACGGCGCTTCCGTAAATCCCAGTTGTTTTTCTTGAGTGGCATGCGGAGCATGGTCCGTGGCGATGACATCGATCGTGCCATCGCGAAGACCTTCCTTAATCGCTTGCACATCCTTCCAGGTCCGGAGCGGAGGATTCATTTTGGCATAGGTATTATAGCCTCGGACGGTTTCTTCCGTGATCGTAAAGTGATGGGGGCAGGCTTCGGCTGTCACTTTAAGCCCGCGCGATTTGGCCTCCCGCACCATCCGAACCGATCCCTCGGTGCTGATATGAGCCAGATGCAGCCGAGCCCCGGTCAGTTCCGCCAAGGCGACGTTACGCGCCACCATCACATCCTCCGCCGCCGATGGCATCCCGGGGAGTCCCAGCTCGGTCGAGATGGCTCCTTCGTTCATACAGCCCCCCTCGGCGAGATGCAGATCTTCGCAATGATCGACCACCGGCACATCGAAGGCCAAGGCGTACTCCATCGCTCGCCGCATGACCAGACTGTTCATCACCGGCTTCCCGTCGTCCGAGATCGCGACACAGCCGGCACGCCGCAAGTCTCCGATCTCCGCCAGTTCCTTCCCTTCCGACCCCTTCGTAATCGCACCGATAGGAAAGATATTCGCCAGCCCGGCCTCCCGCGCGCGATCGAGCATGAGTTTCGTAATCGCTTGATTGTCATTGACGGGGTTCGTATTGGGCATACAGCAGACCGAGGTGAAACCGCCGGCCACCGCCGCCGCCGCGCCACTCTGGATCGACTCCTTGTATTCGAAGCCCGGCTCCCGGAAATGGACGTGGAGATCGACGAAGCCGGGAAGGACCAATCGGCCAGTGGCGTCGATCTTCGTGGCCCCGGCGGGAGCTTTGAGGTGAGGCCCTACCGCAACGACTCGGCCCTCATCGATCAGCACATCGGCCACGCCGTTGAATCGACCCGGATCGATCACATGTCCGTTCGCAATAAGAATTTTCCGATTTGACGATGGCTTCATAAGGGCTCAGGGGTCCAGGGGTTAAGGGGTTAAGGCTGAAGGTTATACGTGATCTCGGAGAGCACGAATCAAACCATTCAGTACCTTCTCGGTTTCTACGACCTTGGGTTCAAGCGACGAGAAATCCTCGTCACCCAGAAAGCCCAAGCGCTTCGACAAACGTAATTGATAGTGTAGTTCCCTCAATGATCCAAAGGCGATAGTAAGAAATCTGAGATACTCTGCCTCACTATCGCGGGCACACCCCTCCACGATATTAGAAGGGACTGAGACTGCCGCCCTCCGTATCTGAGATGTCAGACCAAACATCTCTTCTTTTGGAAACCCCGAGGTGGTCCGATACACCAACATGACAACTTCATCAGCTAACTCAAACGCCCGAAGCTGTGTGTGATCACGCAATCCTCACCCCTTCCCCCCTGAACCCCTTCAGCCTGAATCCCTTCAGCCTGTACCCTCAATTACCCCCTGACAAGAGATACAGAATCCCCATGCGACCGGCCACGCCGTTCGCGACCTGCTCAAGAATCACCGACGACAAACTATCGGCCACCTCCGGAGCGATCTCGACCCCACGATTGATCGGACCAGGATGCATGACAATCGCACCAGGATTCGCCAACTCAACCCGCTCGGTCGTCAACCCATAGAGCCGCGCATACTCGCGGATGGTCGGGAACAGCGCAATCCCCTGCCGTTCAAGTTGCAACCGCAACATCATGATGACCTGCACGCCGCGCAATGCCTCGTCGAGATTGTAGTAGACCCGCGCGCCCAGTTTCTCGACTCCGCATGGCATCATCGTCGGCGGCCCTACCAGCCGAACCTCCGCGCCCAGCTTCACGAGGGCATGGATGTTCGACCGCGCCACACGGCTATGCGCCACATCTCCGACAATCGCCACCGGCAGCCCCTCGAACGACAATCCACGCTCGCGAATCGTATAGAGATCCAAGAGGCCTTGCGTCGGGTGCTCATGCCACCCGTCTCCGGCGTTGATCACGGAAGACTTCACCCCGCGGGCCAGGGATTCGGCTGCGCCGGCCGAGGGGTGACGCAACACGATAATATCCGCCTGCATCGCTTCAATATTACGCGCGGTGTCGAGTAATGTTTCCCCTTTGACCACGCTGCTCGACGACGGCGAGAAGTTAATCACATCCGCGCTCAGCCGTTTTGCCGCCAATTCGAATGAGGTGCGTGTTCTCGTGCTGGGCTCGAAGAAGAGATTGACGACTGTCTTGCCTCGAAGAGCCGGCACTTTCTTGATCTCGCGGCCCGTGACTTCCTTGAAGGAGTCCGCCGTTTCAAGGATGAGCGTGATCTCATCCACCGACAGGGGCGCCAGACTCAGCAAATCTTTGCGTTTGAGACTCATGGCATCCTCCGCTTTACGTCTTGAAAATCACCACTCGATCGTCTTCGCCTTCTTCTTCCAACAACACCTGGATACTTTCTTCCCGTGACGTCGGAATATTTTTCCCGATATAGGTCGCCTTGATCGGCAACTGCCGATGGCCCCGGTCGACTAAGACGGCCAATTGAATTTCCGCCGGCCGCCCCAGGTCGATCAACCCATCCATCGCCGCGCGAATGGTTCGACCCGTAAACAACACATCGTCGACCAACACCACAATCTTGTCGGAAATATCGAATGGGACCGACGTCTTACGGAGAGTCGGTTGCTCCTTCCGCAAGGAGAGGTCGTCCCGATAGAGAGTAATATCCAGGTCGCCAATCGGCACCGCTGCCGCTTCAATCTCTTGGATGCGCTTCACCAACCGATGGGCCAGATGCACTCCTCCGGTTCGAATCCCAACCAGCGCCAAATCTTTTACACCCTTGTTGCGTTCGAGTATTTCATGGGCAATGCGAGTGACCGCCCGCGTAATGTCTCCCGCATCCATCACCAACCGCTCAACTTGTCGATCGCTACTCGGCATCATCCCCTCACTTCAACCGCATAACATTTGGACATTTTACGTTAAGCAGGATGCTCATACTGGTTTGTTTAGTTGATTTGGTTCATCTGGTTTATTTGGTTTGTTTCGTTTAACCAAACAAACAAGACAGACCAAACAAACCAAATAACGTTCTTCTTACGCTGGCGGTCTTTTTCAGCATCCTGACCGCATAAAAAAACCTTCCCATCGAAGTCCGACGAGAAGGTTGCACTGTGCAGACAGACAGAGACCGGATTACAGTTCACGCGCACTCCTTGCTCACCTCGCAGGATGAGCATTAAAGGTTGCGGCATCTTACTGAGGCAGGAGGAATCATGTCAAGGCGCAGGACGTACCGACTCGGGTAATTCAGGCCGAAGATTATATCTGAATTTCATCGGCCCGCCTGTATCTACGTTCGAGACGGTTGATACGAGATTTGTGTGGAACATCGACGCCGGCGGCGCCGTTCCTATCAGCGAGACTCTGCTTTTGGAATTGAGTTACCGCTACACAGACCACAGCTATTTCTTATTTGCCTCACCATCGTAAACCAGACTCTCTGACGAAATACCGGACGGAGGAGGACCGGCTACGCCCTGGGAACCGGGGGCGACGGGGGCAGCAACGCCCTGTGCCCCAAACGCATGGACGAACTTCCAGTCCGCATATCGCTGCTTATTCGTGAAGGATAGCTCCGCAGGTCGAAAGTTGCCGGTCTTGATCGGGGCCTCATCCGAGAGGCTATAGACTCCGATAATGCCTCCGTTCGGGAGCCTCACCAGTCCCCATCGTTTCTTTCCGGTGATCGGGTCGGCATAAATTTTCCGCAAGTGGCGAATGGTACCAGGGTACCGGGGATCCTTCAGCAGATCCTCAAGACGGCGCGGGTATTCCTTCTGAGGCCCCTTAGGATTGAGGTAGTACTGACTGATGGCCGTTCGGAACTGGCCGCCGACAAACAGCAACTCCCGCTCTTTCTGACGAGTTTGCGCAAAGCTCCACGCCACTCCCGCCAGGGCCAACTGGGTCCCGATGAGCGCGATGGCAAGCAGAACCCCGATGTAGGTAAAGCCCTCCTGCGATCGTATCGACTGGCGTCCCCGACAAACGCTCGCCCGCCGTAGCGCCGGCCCCTTTGGATCATTACCACTCACTGTAGGCCATTCCTCCCGTGGCGGTCCCCTCCGCACCGCTTTTCACGTCGTAGACGCCTCCCTTCTCAGGATCGTCAGGCGGAATCACACGCCAGGTCGTCGATGTCTCCGTAAGCGGATCGATCGGGACGGCGCGGAGATACTTCTTGGTGGCTAAGTCTTGGAGTTGGTCCGGATACCTCCCGAGGTCGCTGAAATACTTATCCAGAGCGTCTCGCATGACCCAAAGGTTCTCCTTCATGACGACTTCTTTCGATCGTTGCACGCTGGAGAAATAGCGGGGCACTGCCAGGGTCAGCAGCGTCGAGATGATGGCCAGGACCACCAGCAGCTCGATGAGCGTAAAGCCCCGCGCGTCCTGTCTATTGCATAATCGCATCGCACCACCCTCTACCACTTCGAATAGGGAATGCCGTTCAACCCGACACCCTTATTCAGAGAATACACATCGAAGACATCGTTGCCGGGACTCGGTTCCTCCGGCGGGCTATCGTAGCTCCTGAGCCCCCAGGTCTCCGCCGCAGACACCGATGGATCTGTAACCAGTGGATCGCGCGGGAGCCGGCGCAAGTAGATAATGCGCTTCTTCTTCTGACTCGTCTGATCGACGACCCCATCTGTAAGATCCTTCAATGACTTGGGATACCCGGAGTCCGTCGTGCCCTTGGCAATGCGCCCGGCATCGAAATCTCGTCGGTGGGCGTCGATTGCCTCGCGGATCTGCAGCAGCGATTGTCTGAGTTCCTGCTCTTTGCTGCGCTGCGAGACCAGGCTGGCAAGGGGCATGGCGGCCGAAGCCAGCACTCCGACGATGGCTACCGTCATGACCATCTCCACCAGCGTAAAGCCCCACTGAGATCGGATCAGCCTATTCATGGAATCTGTCCCGCACTCTCTGCAGCTCCAGCCGGTATCGCCTCACTTTGGGCCGGACTTTCGAGAGGAACATCACCAGCATCTTTCTTCGTTCCTTCGGAGTCCGTGGCAGAAGTCGGCTCACTTCGAGCCGGGCTCTCAGGAGTATTTTCGGCAGAGGGGGGCCCTGTTGTCACAGCGGCAGGCAATCCCGATGTCTTACGGCGAGCTCCTGTCCTCGTGCTTTCGAGGGCTGCAGCAGGAATCGGTTCAATTCGAGGTTGCCCCTCGGAAGGGCTGACGGAAACGGCAGCCCCCTTCGATTCCACAATGGGCCTGCGCTCGTTCTCACCTATCTTGACCGTCAAGGGAATGCCTCGCGAGCTTTCTGTCCCATACAAAATTTCTGACGACGCACTGTTGGGGCGCCTGCCGTGCCGAATGACATGGGGTGTGATCGACAGAGCAATTTCCTGTTTGTTCTTATCGATCTTCTCGGAGCTGAAGAGCCGTCCGAGGATCGGAAAACTACTGAGTCCCGGCACCTTGCTAGCCGTTTCACGATCAGCGTCGCTGATCAGACCTGCCAGGACCTGCGTTTCGCCATCCCGCAATCGCAACACGGTCGAAGCGGCCCGCGTGCCGACCTGATAGGACAAACTCGACCCGGACGTGACCTCTTTCACAATGCTACTGACTTCCAGGTTCAGCTTCATGGACACTTCATCATCCCAATAGATCGTCGGCTCCACATCGAACTTCAATCCGACATCGAGGTACGTCACACTGCCGGTCACCACACTGCCGGTTCCGCCGATGATCGGCGTCACCGCGTTTGTGAAGACCGGCACACGGTCTCCAATGTGGATCTTGGCCTTTTCGTAATTCCGCGCTCTGATCCGCGGGCTGGAGAGGATATTGACTTGGGAGTCTTCCCTCTTAAGATTGATCGTCGCTCCGAGACTCGACATACCTGTGTGCGCGCGATCGAGTATGAGATTTTGGAGCGTCTGGACCGCCGTAGCTCCTGCGGCCGCGACGGGGCCGAGGGCGTTGAGGGTGACCTGGTTTGGGAACTTGATCCCGATCTCTGTCAGCTTCGAGCGCGTGATCTCCACGATTTCCACTTCCATCATGACTTCCGAATCCTCCAGATCGAGCGAGATAAGCAGCTTCTCGGCCATGCGGACCACCTCCGGCGTATCCCTCATCACGAGCAGCCTCGCATGCTCGTCGATGAACAGGGACTTGGTGTCCAGCATCACCTTCAACAGGCTCATCGCCTGCTTGGGGTCTGCGTTCGTGAGGTGGAAGGACTTGACCATCTGCTCTTCGTAGCGCCGCCGTTTGTCCGGCGTGTCGGGATAAATTAAGAGGATGTTATCGGCGAGGAGTTTTCTCTCCAGCCCATGCTGGGCGAGCACCATATCGAGCGCCGACTCGATCAGCATATCCTTCACGAAAATGTTCGTTTTGGCCTCGCTCTTCACGTCTTTATCGAGCACGAAATTGATGCCGCTGGTGCGCGAGAGCGCCTCGAAGACCATGCCCAGTGGGGACTCGCGGAACTGCAGCACGGCGATTCGATCCTCTTTCAAGCGCAGCTTCGGCTTGACCGGCTCGGGAAGCGGGCTTTGCGAGAGAATACGGTCCAGCATTTGTTTCGCTTCGATGTTGCTCGGGTCCGTGCTCAAGATATGCCCCAGCTGCGCCTGAGCTTCCTTGAGCTCATTGTGGCCGATCAGATCCTTGGCCATCCGGATCTCGAGCTGGTTCATTTCCGCATTCTTTGTCGACTCGAGGCCGGCCAACGCTTGCGCATTGGCTTTGTCCAGTTCCAGCACATGCTCATAGAGCCGGCGCGCCCCCGTAAAGTCCCAAGCGGCGCGGGCCGCATCCGCTTCCTGAAGCTCGCGTTGGACGACATATTTTCGCGTCATACGCAACTGGGTCTTCAAGAACGAACTGTCCGGATCTTTTTTCACCGCGTCCTCCATCTTCGCCAGCCCGACATCCAATCGCCCGGCATTGATGTCCGACATCCCCTCGTTGAATAGCTGGGTGGCGCTGCAGCCGGCAAGCCAACCGGCGAGGAAAACACAGCCGAGTATGCGTGTCCAGAATGTGGCGCGAATAGAGCGTGTCATGTTGCAGACCCCATGCTAATGGTTTGCTTGCGATCCAACGGCAGGTAGGTCATGTTCAACTGTCCCCCCTCCTCGCCGTCGATGGAATACACAGAGTCGAGGATTTGTCCGACCTCAACGGTGTACAGTTTGTTGTCCTTGATCAGAAAATAGATCGTCTGCCCGGACAATTGCCGCTGGACTCCGGCAAATTTGAATGGAAAAGGCGGAGTTGGAATCACGACAGGCGGCGGTGGCTCTACCACAACCGGTTCGGCCGGCACCTCCTCGACAATCACCGGACTTGGGGGCGGAGGCGCGGAATGCGACCTGGCCTTTTTAGATTTCCCCTTCGAGCGAGACCCGTCCTGTTTAGAGGAGGACGGGGAAGAGGATAATGGAGACGAGTTCTCCTGTCTCACACCATCCGGAAACATATCGTACACACTCTTCCCGGTCACCCGCTGATTCAACTTGCCGAGATCGAGGCCGAGATTCCCCTGAGGACTCGCCGTCGAGCTGCCTGCGGACACGACGGCAGCCTCCAGGTGGATCACCAGGAGGGACGCAAGCATCACGTATGTGGACGCGGAGGCGGCCATCAGCTGTCTCTCCGTAAAAATAGCGTGAAACTGACCGTCGTCTTTGCCTGAGCGCCATCCATCATATTCTTCTCGACATCCACCTTTGCGAGAGCCGCACTTGGAATCTCGGCCAACACCGCCCTCAGGAACTGGCGTACGTTGAGATAGGGACCTACCAACGGCAACGAGGCTTCATAACGGATCAGACGGCCTGAATGGTCGTCGATCACATGATAATGGCCGGCCTGTAATACCAGGCGCTGCTTTTCAGCCAATTGATTGATCTTCCGCAACGTCTCCGGCACTTCCTTGGCCGGAGGGAAAATGGCATAGAAGTCAGACAGTTGTTCTTTGGGGGTGCGGGGAGCCATGGCGGGAGATGCTCCCGGTCTCTGGACACGCACCAGAGAAGCTTCGAGTTCTTCCAATATCTGTGCCTGCTCCGCCTCGAGGGTGAGTACCGCAGACAGGTAAAACATCACCGCAAACGCACAGAGGCCAAGACCAACGGTGCCCGAAACACCAAGTCGCTGCACCCACAGTGTGAGGGCCCATCCCATGTGCCCCACTGACGGCAGATTTCGCTTGGTCTTGGAGAGGCCCCCCTCGACGCTTGAAGCCGCACGCTGCTGCCCCAGGAGTCTACGGGCCCACCCCGGCTGCGCGACTGACGGCTGGTTTCGTGTGGCCTCCTTGAGAGCGGTCATTCGGCCTGCCAGGATCTCGACCCAATGAATCGGCAGCCGGCGCAGTAGGCTTGCTTTCCGAGCCCGTGGCGCAGGGTTGGTGACCGCCGATGTCGGCCCTGTCGATCTGAGGAAGCCGCCGAAGCTCATGTTCGCACTCTCCACTCCGCCACGATAGAAAACCGCACCGGCTTCGCGTGATCCTTCTCTTCCCTCTGATGACGGCTAAGGTAGGCATGATCGATGATGTCGAATCCCGCCAGTTGCGTCACGAAATCCAACAGGACATCGAAGTCGGCCGCTCGCCCATCGATCACCACTCGCTGTTCGCCCACGTCCGGATGGATGGCCATGAGGGCGATTCGATCGCTGTGCCGGCCCCACACCTCTTCCACTGCGATGAAGAGCGGATCCCACGGAATGGTGAGCTGTCCCAACACCGTCTGGGATTCTTTGATGTCCGCGCGAAAAGTCTTGAGTTCCTCCGTCAACTTTTCCTTTCCCATGCGCTCCCGACCCGTCTGCTGCCTGACTGACTCGATCTTCTCCATCACGAGAGCAGTCTCTTCCCCGAGATACCAGTAGTACGATCCGGCCACCACGACCAGGAACAGACCGATGCCCAACCAGGCAGCCCCCTGGCTGGTCCACCACACCACCCGGTTGGTATAGTCGAGCCTTAAAGTATGCATGAGAAATGGCTTGCCTCCTCAACCGCCTGAGGACGCATCACAGTCGTCCTGCTCCGGTTGCCGTTGCGATCATGTTCACCGAGCAATCTCACGGGGAGCCCCATGGACGTCGAATCGGTCCCCGCACAGGAAGGCGCCAATAGATACAGAGCGCCAACCGGGACGGACTCCTCGCCGATCAGTTGCTCCCGCGAAAGCCATAGGGATAGTTCCGAAGCCCAGTCGCCCTGTGTTCGCCAACGCCGCAGCGCAACCCAACGGTTGCGGGCCAGGAGAGCTCCACACAGCATGCCGTTCTCCACAGTCACGAACCACTGACTCTCTTCACGGAAATCCTGTTGCCAGCGGTTAAACGATGCCATGAGCAGAGGTTCCACACTCACGAGCCTCGTGTGGCTCGCCGCCGCCGCCAGGGTCAACCGGCTCATGAGAGACTCGTCCAACGCGCTGGCGACGTGAGATTCACCCGGCCTGTCGAGGCTCATCCGGATCGCCCAGTTCTTGGCGACCGGGCCATGGGTCACCGCAAAATGGCGCCGGGCGAGCACCAGATGTTCCTTCTCGTTGCTCAAGTCGTCGCTCCAGGGCACCAAGACATAGCGCACAAAATGGTTGGAGAGGATGATCCTGAGCGATGCCCCTCGCCACTGAGGATTGGCCGCTAAGTGGGCTTCCAGCGCTGCGGCAGCCGGCTCCCAGCCGGCGGAACCCTCGGACGAGCCGGGCACTGGCACCGTTGTCGTTACCATCAGTCCCTGGCGAAGACCGCGGGGCCGATGCGCCACCAGCAACCGGTCGGGGCAGAGAAGGATGCTGAGTTGGTCAGCCCACAAAGGTAACACGGTTGATCTCCTCCAACGTGGTGATGCCTTGACGAACGAGATCCATTGCTGATTCCCGGAGAAAACGCGTACCGGTTGCCCGCGCGGTATCTTTAATCCGGCGGATCGGTTCTTTCGCGACGATCTGCTCGCGGATCTCGTCGGTGAGCAGCAGCACCTCCGCAATGGCCCTGCGTCCTTTGTATCCGGTGCCATAGCAGTCCTTGCAGCCGCGGCCGGTTCGAAAGGTGAAGTTTGCTGCCTCCGCGTCGGCCAGCCGTGACGCGGCCAGAAGTTTGCTGTCAGGATGGTAGGGCTCGATACAATGGGAGCAGAGGACGCGCAGGAGACGTTGCGCGATGACCCCGTTCAATGCCGAGACGAAATTATAGGGCTCCACGCCCATATGGATGAATCGCCCGATGATGTCCAGCACGTTGTTGGCGTGGACCGTTGCCAAGACCAGGTGTCCTGTCAGCGCCGACTGAACGGCGATCTGAGCCGTTTCCGAATCCCGAATTTCTCCGACCATAATCTTGTCCGGGTCGTGTCTCAGGATCGAACGCAGCCCGCGGGAAAACGTCAGGCCTTTCTTTTCGTTGACGGGAATCTGCAGAATCCCCGGCAACTGATATTCCACCGGATCTTCGATCGTGATGATTTTGTCCTTGCCCTGGTTCAGCTCGTTGAGCACGGCATAGAGAGAGGTCGTTTTCCCGCTCCCCGTCGGGCCTGTGACCAACATCAAGCCGTAGGGCTCGGAGGCGAGTCCGCGGATCTGCGTCACCGTCTGCTCGTCGAAGCCGATCATATCCAGCCGGAGCCCCTGACTGTGCTGCGATAACGACTGCTTGTCCAGAATACGAATTACCGAGTCTTCTCCATGGATGCTGGGCATCACCGACACCCGGAAATCCACCGCGCGGCCAAGAACAGCCAGTTTGAAGCGGCCATCTTGGGGAATCCGCCGCTCCGAGATGTCCAGTTCCGACATGACCTTGATGCGGGAGATCGCCTGCTCGGCCATTTCCTTGCCTTCCACCACTTTCACCTTCAGCAGCACCCCATCGATCCGATACTTGACCGTGAGATCCGACGTGCCCGCTTCAAGATGGATGTCGCTGGCGCCGAGCTTGAAGGCATCGTAAATCGTCGAATGCACCAGCTTGACTACGGGGCTGGTTCCTTCGCTGATCGATTTGATCGACAGATCCTCGATGGCCTCGGACGCCCTGCGTCCCTCCGGGCCGAGCGCGAGCACATCGTCCATCGCGCGGGCATCGGCCTCGTACTTCGCGAACATCGAGAGCAGCGCGGTGCGATGGACCAGAACCCACAGGGCAGGCTCCCGGAGTTGCTCATTCACCCAGGCTTGCCTGGCCGGATCGAACGGATCGCAAAAGGCCACACAGAGAAGGCTGTCCCCGTCTCGGAACGGCAGGCATTCGTGCGCCACCGCTTCGGGGTAGGAGATACTGTCGAAATTTGCCTCGCAGGCATTCAGGGCATCGTGGCTCAGGCAGCGGTACTGGAGGGTTGCGGCCAGTTTCGCCGCGAACTCGTCGTGGCCCAGCTTCACCTGATCCTCCAGCGTCTCAATCAGCCGCCGTTTCCCACGCGAGGCGCCGGTTTTCGCGAGCGACAACTCGCTCGATGAGAATCCGGCGTATCCGGCGATCGTGGACTCGGTCTGGTTCATTGGATACTCCCCGCGAGCTCAAACATAGGGAAATACATGAGGAGCACGATCGTGCCGATCACGAGGCCGATGGCGGCCATCAGCGCCGGCTCGATCAATTTCGTCAGCCAATCCAGCACGCGCGCGATGTCTTCGTCATAGAAGACCGCGATCCGTTCCATCATCTCGCCCATCTGTCCGGTCCGCTCCCCGACTCGCAACATGCGGTGGGCGACCGGAGTGGTCAATCCGTGCGATTCCATCGCCTGGGAAACCGACTTTCCTTCGCGGAGATCCCGCACCGCAGCGTGAAGCGGCCCGCGTAATGACAGGGGAAGAATGCCTGAGACCATCTCGATGGCTGATACGATCGGGATACCACCCTTCACCAGCATGCCCAACGTGCGATAGAAGCGCGCCAGATCGAATACCTGGAGCCGGCTCCCGATAGCCGGGCTCGATCGAAGTTGTGACAAGACCCGCGCTTTCACGGCGGGAAGCGTGAGACCGTAGGCAGAAGCGATCCCCACAATGGCCAGGCAGCCCATGACCAGAAGGCCGTGCTCCTCCATCACCTTTCCCCACTCCAGCAACAGCTGCGACAACACCGGAAGATCCTTGCCTGCGTCCTCATAGATACGGCTGAACTTGGGCACGACATACATCATCAAGAACAGCATCACGAGTCCGCCGACGACGAGCAGCACGACCGGATAGATCGAGGCGCTTACGAGCTTCTTACGAACCAGCTCCAGTTGCACCTGGTAGGCGATATACCGGGACAGGGCCTCGCGGAGATCGCCGGTCCTCTCGCTCGCACGAACCGTCGCGACATAGAGCGCGGGAAAACTGGAGGGCAACTGTTCGACCGACGAGGAGAACGTGAGCCCTTCCCGCAGTTTGGTCAGAATCTGCTCCAGCACTTGCTTCAAATCCGGATGGCGCTCTTTTTCCCGGAGTGTCTCGAGCGCTTCGACCAACGACAGACCGGCCCCCAGTAGGGCGATCAGTTCTTGGCTGAACAGAGTCAGAGGAAACGTCGTTCTCCGCTTGAGATACGCGGCCAATCCAGCCCGCTTCGAACGGAGCGTCAACACCTCGTAGCCCAGCCGCTCAACCTGACGGCGAGCGTCGTCGGCATCGACAGAGTCGACGTTCAACTCCACCACCATATCCAGCGACTGCATGGCCTTGACGTGGTACTGCATAGTCCTCTACCAGTTCGTGATGTCTTCGTTATCGACCGTTCCACCCGGTTGCGCATCTTTGCCGAACGACCAAAGATCGAACTCGCTGTGCTCCCCAGGGAATTTATACGAGTAGGGACGGCCCCACGGATCCGTGGGAAGGGCTTTCTTCAAGTACGGCCCCTGCCATTTTGCTTCATCCGCCGGTTTGACCATGAGGGAGGCCAGTCCCTGTTCCGTGGAGGGATAGTGGCCTACGTCCAAGCGGTATTGATCCAGCGATTGCTCCACCGCAGTCAATTGGGCGCGGGCGGTCTTCGCCTCTGATTTCCCGATCTGTGCAAAGTATCGAGGCCCGACGAATCCGGCGAGCAGACCGATAATCACCATCACGACGAGCAGTTCTAGAAGTGTGAATCCCCCGTCCGTCCGACGGGGTAGGGGATGGGTTGGATTCGCTATCGTGGTTCCCATAAACAGCTCCTTTGTTTAGTGCGATCGGTCCTTTTAATGGCGGCTTAGCGAGGTTCAAGCGCGTTTATCGATACCCATGAATTGCCACTGGATATTGTCGATAGTATTAACGAAAGCCATATTCGACAATACCCTCCTCGGTGGGGCCAGGCCCCTCCAATAGAGGGGTCTGAAGAGGGACTAAAGAGGGGGGTTGTTCGGAAACGTGAGCGAGACGGGCGAGGGTTCGAGGTCCGAAGTTCGAGGTTGGTTGGAACTTCGAACTTCAATCGCGCTTTTCTCGCAAGCCTCGTGAGTTTCGCGCGATTAACGCTTCACGTTTCACGAGGAACGATTCCTGGCGATTCGGAGCACTGTCTGGGCGATTTGCCGATAGTCCATCAGGGAGGGCAACGAGACCCACCGGTTCGTCCTATCGTTGCCGACAATGACGATCCCCGCATGTTGTGTCTTGTCTGCGTCACGGGCTGGGTCAGGATCGTAGAGGCCCATCGCCCGGCGTAACTGTTCAATCTCCGATTCGTTTCCGGTGAGGAAATGCCAACCGCTGAATTGCCCGAAGCGCCCGGCATACTCCTTCAATATTTTCGGCCGGTCTACTGCAGGGTCGAGCGAGATCGAGAGGAAAATGAGGTCGCGCCCGGCCCGGTTCCCCAGAAGCTTGTGGACCCTCGCGAGATTCGCCGTGGTCGGGCTGCAGCTCTGCTGACAGCTCGTATAGATAAAATTCACGAGGACGGTCTTGTCCTTGAGCAGGTCATCGTAGAAGCGGACTGATTTGCCGACTTGTGTCTGGAGAAGGATATTGGGGAAGGCGTCCGACGGTTTCCCCATGGAACC
>CAMDRK010000007.1 GCA_945906715.1 Nitrospira lenta | reverse complement strand
CTTCGCAGGCTGATTTCAAGCGCGCCAGCGCCAAGACATAAGCCTGCCCACTCACGCGATTTCCGGTGCCGCCACTCTCACGGCGGCACCGAATTTTACCTTACAACCATACTTCTTGAATGGAGCGGAACCAACTTGCGTTCCCTAGCTCATGGCTCATTATTTGGTGCCCATGAAGAGGAATGCACGGGTACTGTCACTATTCCGCACCAGAACGTAGATCTTGGTGGCGACGAGGGGATCGGGATCGGTATCAAAAAATGCCACCCCCGTTGACCCCACTAGGGTACACGTAGAGTCAGCGTTTGAAGTTGTGAAGTTGATGATATTGTACACATTCCCGTGCGACTGAGGGGTCAAGGTGCCGGTATAGTCGCACCCCAGTTCGATTTTACTCGTGTTAGCTATAGGTGGTACTTGCGTCGCCACCACGGTGATGCCACCTGAGACAGAAACCACAATAGTGTACTCGTAAACGTCCGGTGGGCTCGGTGATATTTGGGAGTTTGCAGATACCGATCCTGTATAGGTGCCTGCGACGCTGGCGTTAACAGGGACTACAGGGACTACATTAGTATACTCAGTATCGAACGTGCTGGTGAATGTCGATGTTCCCCCCGCAAAAAACGTCACCTCCCCATCCAGTTTCTTCTGCTTCTCATAGAAGCCCGTTACGGGGGCATCTCCTATATCCCCCCCGGTATCGTTTCTGAAAGCTTTCCCGTTCAACGAGGCGAAGGTGCCGTTTTGCGTGCTGCTGACCCTTTCCCCTTGAAGTGCACCCGCTGCGTTTAAGGGATTGCCAGCCTCAGGATACCAAAACCAGTAGGTACCATCGTCGAGCACTACCCCTGCGATGGCGAGCCCGCCCATCGTGCCAGTCCACTGGCCTTCGGCGGTGCCAGCAGGGACCACCGGGGCAGCACTGTCTCCACCTCCGCCACCACAGGCAGTCAGCACCAGGGTGAAGAGAAGACTGAACAGAACGCCACTACTCCACTTTCTTTGCATGTGCATGATGACCTCCGATGGAAATATGATGATCTCCGATGGTCATGAGAGATTCACATGCATCAGAGAAACCGTCTATCCCTCATAAGGGGGCCCTCATAAGGGGGAGGCTTAGCCCTTGGGGAGGACCAGCGTTGTCATTAACGGTTCAGTACAAAGGAAAGCGACGGAAGGGGCGAATCGAGAAGGGCATGGGCGATATAACGGTGCCTGGAATCGTTTCCTGTCCTGCGTAACTTCTGAAAAGATTACTTGAGGAGGTTATCCGTGAAGAAAGAAACGGTGTCTGGAACCGTTGTCTGGCCTGTAGAAAGGGTACAGCGCTCGCCCTGGTTGGTTGTTAGGGGCGTGATTCGCTCAAGCGCCTTAACTTTTTGAGGTTGCCGGAAAAGAGGGCGTCTTACCAGAAACGCTTTTTCGCAAAGGCGTGTCCTGATCCGGATTTGAGATATCGTTCGAACTCAACCGCACGCTGATCATCCTGAAAGGAGAGGTGCAGCACAACCTTCCAAGGGCGATACTTAGACGTATGAGGCGACCCGCCAGCATTATGGGTTCGAAGCCGCTCATCGAGATCGCTGGTAATGCCTATATAACGTTGATTTGGGACCGAGATGCTTTGGAGGAGGTAGACGTACTTCATCAGATGCCCCCCTTCGCCAAGGCTTCGGGGGGCAGCCTTCGCGAAAGCCTCGTCAGGCTGGCAAGCCAGCCGAAGCTTTAGCGAAGGCTGGTGGAGGGCAGGGGAATTGAACCCCCGACCCCTACGTTGCGAACGTAGTGCTCTCCCAACTGAGCTAGCCCCCCACGCAGAAGACAGTATTGAGTTTTGAGTGCTGAGTTCTGAGTGTCAAGTCTCAGAACCTGGAAACACAATGGGAACGCGAGCGCTGGACTTTAAACCCCGCGGAATTTCCCGAAGCGGAATTGCCTCGGCTTTCACACTGCGTCAGAGAACGGGGAGGTGGATGCTCGCGTCCTCGTCAGCGCATTATACACAAGCCCTGCACGAGTCTCTACCGGAAGTTCGCTCTAGGTTTTCTACGATGAATTGATGATCGTCTCTCCGAGCGGTTTACCCCCTTCGATGACGACCCGCCTCCCCACCACTCGCAATCGTCCTTCGGCGAAAAGTTGAATTGCTCGTGGGTAGATCTTATGTTCTTGTTCGAGAATTCGAGCGGCCAGCGTGTCGGAAGTGTCGTCATCGAGAATTGGAACTGCTGCTTGAAGAATGATCGGCCCTTCATCGACGCCTTCTGTCACAAAGTGGACTGTACATCCGGCAAGTTTGCAGCCCCATTCGATCGCTTTCTTCTGCACATCTAACCCTGGGAAAGAGGGCAACAGGGACGGATGAATGTTCATCATACGATTCGCAAAGGCCTCCACGAGGACCTTTGTCACGATCTTCATATACCCGGCCAATAACACCAACTCCACATCGTGCCGCCGAAGCACATCAAGGAGTTCGCGATCGTAGGCTTCACGACTATCGGGTCTGCCTGCATAGGGCTTGGGATCGACGAAGAGGCTGGAGAGTCCATGTCGGTGGGCTCGTTCTAATGCCGGAGCATCTTTCTTGTTGCTGATGACGGCGACGATCTTCGCCTGAACCGTTCCCGTTTCGATCGCGTCGATGACCGCCTGAAGATTCGATCCGCGCCCGGATGCCAACACGGCGACTCGCAGCGCATCCTTCCGCTTAATCGACATACTCCACCAAGGGCACGTCGCCGGTCGATGACACGATGGTTCCAATCTGGCAAGCTGGATCACCCAATGCCGTGGCGCGCGCAACGATCGCCTGAGCAGCTGCCTCCGGCACCACGAGAATCAATCCGATCCCCATGTTGAAGACGCGATACATTTCCTCACGCTCGACCTGTCCAAGCCGCGCAATCGCCTGGAAAATAGGCGGCACGGACCAGGCGCTCCGTTGCACCTGTGCCCGCACGCCTGACGGAAACACTCGCGGGAGATTCTCGGTAATGCCGCCGCCGGTGATGTGGGCAATGCCTTTGATGGGATATTCCTGGATCAATGTGAGGACCTGCTTGGCGTAGATTCTGGTTGGAGTCAGTAAGACGTCTCCCAGAGGCTGATCGATCTCAGGCAGGCGACTGGTCATGTTGAGTTTTGCCTGATCTAACAAGACACGACGGGCCAGGGAATAGCCGTTGCTATGCAGACCAGTCGAAGCCAATCCAATGATGGCATCGCCCGGTACGATGTTGCGGCCATCGATGATCTTGGGCCGATCCACCACTCCGACGGCGAACCCTGCCAGGTCATACTCGCCCTCCGCATAAAAGGAGGGCATCTCGGCGGTTTCTCCGCCGATTAAGGCGCAGCCGGCTTGGCGACAACCCTCGGCAATCCCCTTGAGCACAGACTCAGCCTTGGGGACGGCAAGCTTTCCCGTTGCGAAGTAATCCAAGAAGAACAGCGGTTCGGCGCCGCTGACCACGATGTCGTTCACACACATGGCCACCAGATCGATCCCGACGGTATCGTGACGATCCGTGAGGAAGGCGATTTTCAATTTCGTTCCGACCCCATCGGTGCCGGAGACCAGAACCGGTTCAGCATAACGATGGGCCTGCAGCCGAAACAATCCGCCGAACCCGCCAAGGTCCGTCAGGACTTCCGGACGGAATGTGGATCGCACCAATGGCGAAATGCGGTCGACGAACTCGTCGCCCGCATCGATATCGACTCCGGCATCTCGATAGGTTGTCATAGGAGGGCGCATCTTAGCGGAGGGCTGTCGCAGAGGTCAACGGAGGAGCGAAGGACGAACTCTAGAAAATTTATGGGTATCTCTCTGCCATATGTCTGCTGGTGTCTCAGTGACCTCTGCCTCTTTCCGTTCCTGTCTCACACCATTGAGGAGGGCGAGCTGCTGAAGCGGGCATCGGAGCCGTGTCGTGTGCCGATGTAGCCGAGCCTGAGCGACGGCCCGAGGCCGGTCGCGAGGACTGTTCGAAGCTGTGTTTGCGCCTGCGCAACGAACACAGCAAGTTCCGCAGCGCAGCGCAGGCGAGGCGTACAGCGGACCGACACGGTTCCGGCTTTAAGCGGCAGCAGCTCAGCCCTCCGGACGCATCTCCACATCCAGTAACTTGATTTTCCGATGGAGATGACTTCGTTCGATTTTCAATTCTTCAGCCGTGCGAGAAATGTTCCAATGATGTTCACGGAGCTTTCGCGCAATATAGTCCTTTTCAAAGGCATTGCGGGCGTCTCTGAGTGAGTCATACGACTGCGCAAAGATTGGATTGGCCGCTGGAGCTGCTGACTGGGCCGCTGGCCCAACCGGACGCGCCTGTAATGAGAGGCCTGCTTGGGCCGCCTCAATGACTGGCCCTGGCACCATGATCATCAATCGCTCGATCAAGTTCCGCAATTCTCGAATATTTCCAGGCCAGTCATATTGTTGAAACACCGCCATCGCTTCCGGCGAAACCTCTTTCACCCGCAACCCCTGCTCTTCCGCATGGACCTTCATGAAGTGGCGAATGAGCAGCGGGATATCTTCCTGACGTGCCCTGAGCGGCGGCACGACGATCGGTACCACATTGAGCCGGTAGAAGAGGTCATCGCGAAATGTGCCTTTCTCGATTTCCTTGAGCAAATCCTTATTTGACGCGGCTAACACCCGAACATCGACCTTCATGAGCTTGGTTCCCCCGACACGAGTGAATTGCTGCTCCTGGAGGGCCCGCAGTACCTTCGCCTGGGTGTTCAAGCTCATGTCAGCGATTTCATCGAGAAACAGCGTGCCCCCGTCCGCCTGCTCGAATTGCCCGCGTTTCATCGACGTGGCACCGGTGAAGGAACCCTTTTCGTGTCCGAACAGCTCACTTTCGATTAAGGTCTCCGGGATGGCGGCACAATTCACCGCGACAAACTGTCGACCGGCCCTGGCGCTCTGCAGATGGATGGCCCTGGCCACAAGCTCTTTCCCTGTTCCGTTTTCCCCCCCGATCAACACGCGGCTATTGGTCGGTCCGGCTGTGTCGATCAGTTGCCGCAACTGTTGCATCGCAGGCGACTGTCCCACCAACTCGAACTTCCTCTGGACCGTAGTCCGGAGTGTCCGGTTCTCCTGTTCCAACCGGTATTGATCCAACGCATGTTTGACGCGCAGCGTGACATTCTCGAGCGACAGGGGCTTTTCAATATAGTCATAGGCCCCCAGCTTGATCGCCTTGACCGCCGTTTCGATCGACCCATGCCCGGACATCATCATCACTTGTGCCGTCGGCATCAGCTCACGAACCCGACGCAAGGTTTCCATGCCGTCCATTTCCGGCATCCAGATATCGAGGAGCATGAGGTCGGGTGGATCCATGGTGTAGACACGCAATGCCTCCACGCCGTTCTTTGCCACCGCCACTTCATACCCCTCATCCCGCAGAATGCTGCTCAAGGACGTGAGAATCGGCTCTTCGTCATCCACAATTAAGATCGATGCAGACATGGCGCTCCGTTAGGCGTTAAACGTAAGGCGTAAGGTGTCCCGGAGCAGTACGGTATTCGCCGCCTTACCCCTAACCCCTTACCCCTCACGTGTTTAGACTGGCAATTCGAACGTGAACATGGCCCCTTTGGGCTGATTTTGGCTCGCATGAATCTGCCCCTCATGATCGGTAATGATGCGCCGCACGATCGCCAATCCCAGCCCCGTTCCTGTTTTCTTCCGCGTGAAGTATGGCACAAACAGTTTTTCCTGGTCTTCCGGCGCAATGCCCGGGCCTTCATCCGCCACGCTCACGATGGCCAGACGGCGTTTGGTATCATATTTCGTCGACAGCCAGACCCTCCCTTTTTGGTGCATCGCCTGAATCGCATTGTCCAGCAGGTTGACCATCACTCGCTTGAGCTGTTCTCGGTCGAAGTTGAGCGACGGGAGATCTTCGTCCAGCGCTACGATCATCTCCACATCCTTGTGGGCCCCTCGATAGAGCGGCGTGACTTCGTTGATCACATCGTGGAGCGACTGATGCGCCATCTGCGGAGTTGGCAGCCGGGCAAACTTCGAAAATTCGTCGACCATATGCTTGAGGCTCGTCACTTCGTTGATGATCACGTTCGTGGCTTCGTCGAAGACCGTCTCGAAATCCGGCGACTTCTCGGCAAACTTCTTCCGCAAACGTTGTGCAGACAACTGGATGGGCGTCAACGGGTTCTTAATTTCGTGGGCCACCCGCCGGGCTACTTCTTGCCAGGCCGCCACTTTTTGCGCCTTGATCAACTCCGTGAGATCTTCGAACACCAGCACGATGCCGAGGTCTTTATTCGCCTCATCCTTCATGCGCGACCCATGAAGCCCGATGGTCAAATATCTTCCGTCAATTTCCATCTGGCCTTCGAGCGCCAGCGTATCTCGCTGATCGGCCAACATCCGATCATAGACTGTCTGGAACAGATCGAGTCGAAACTCTTTGAAGACATCATTGGCCGGTCTGCTATGAAATCGATCCGCTGCAAGCCCAAGGATTCGTTCACCGGACGGATTGAAATTCGTGATCAGCCCGTTTTTATCGATGGAGAGCAGGCCTGCGGCGATCGTCTCGACCACCGTTTCGATGTAGGCACGGCGGCGATCGAGTTCGAGATTGCTGTGGCGTAGCGAGATATTAGCCTCTTCGATCTCGGACTTGCTCCCTTGCAGATCCGACGTCATACGGTTGAATGAATCGATTAACGTGCCGATTTCATCGGTCGCCTTGGCCTCGATCCGGACGGAGAGATCCCCTTGGGCAATGGCCTCCGTGGCTTCGGCCAACAGTTGAATCGGCACTGTGATACCCCGCGCAACATAAAACCCAAACCAGGTCGCCCCGAATAAGATGAGCACTGTGATGACGGCAACGAAGAGATAGGCCCCGGCCTTGATCGGGTTTTTCATGGCTTTGGTCTGCTTGTACTCGTCGTACTGATGGCCGATCCCTTCCATTTTCGCCAGCAACGATTCAGGCACATAGGCTTCCACCACGACTACGCCACCGATCTCGCCGCCGCCTCCGCCTCCGCTTGCCGCGATAGGGGCGGCAGCCCGCACTAAGCGTCCGGTTTGTGCCTCTTGTACCGCATTGACTTCCTGCTTCCCGTTGATGACTTGGAGCACGAGCTGGCCGATCGGCAGATCGAGAGCCGATGAGGGCACGTCGAGATCCAGCGCCTTGGTGAGGGTTTCCATTTTGGCAGAGAAGACTTCAATGCCTGCCACGCCGAACTCAGCCCGTTTGCGCGCCATGGCTGCCACCAACAGATCCCGCTGTTCCGCCAGCAACATATCCTCTCTGTAGATTTCATGGCTGATGGCTCTGGCACTGTTTACGGCCAATGTAATGTGACCGGCATGCTGCATCCGCGCCACGTCATAGGAATCCCGCATGACCTGCTCGATTTCATCGCTGAACCAGACATCCACGGCCTTATTCACCAGCCCGCTTGCGACCAGCGCAAGGAGTACCGTCGGAATGAGTGAAAAGCCGATGAAGGCCGCCACCAACTTTGTTCGAAACCCGGACCCAAATAGCCGATGCCTTCGTTCGAAATAGGCCTTGATGAGGTTGCGGGAGAGCAGCAGCAGCAGCACGACAAACCCAATCAGGTCGAGGTTGATGAGCAGGAGCACGAATGCGTAGCTGGTGGTCGGCAGAAAGGAATCTGTTTCCTCGCCACCGGGAGCCACAACTTGGGAGTAGTAAAAGGTCAGAGCCAGACAGGGGAGCAGCAGAATCAGGACGATCCAGACCGGGCGCAAATGCATCTTTCCAGGTTCCGGTTCAGGGGCAGGTCTGGGTAGCCGTGAAGATCGGCCAGCTCCAGCAAGAGTCGGCGTGATTCTGGTCATGGAATCACGGTTCGGGTTTGTTCCGGGAAGAGAGTCTATGTCTTTGTTGATATCGTTCACATCCGGCATCCCCGATTGTCGGTGTCACATGAGTATGGAAGAAAGAATATTCACAGGCACGTCTGGGGTCGACAGGCGGCAGGGGGGACGACTACTTGGCAGCCAAACTCACGTACTTCATCCGAAGGGCGTAGAGCATATCCCGCAGCACCGCTTGTTCTTCCGTCGTGAGATTGCCCTTGGTCTTCTCTTCCAAGACCGAGAGCAAGTCGATAATGTCTTTCGCTTGCGGCAGGTTCGGCGGCAATGGAGGCTGCTGGGGATCCAGCTGTTCTCCCATCAACATCATCGAAGAGCTGCCCAGTGAAATGACGAAGGATGAAAAGGTGACGGGAATGCCTGAACCCTGGTGAGAATCGTGAGGTGTCGCTTCCTCGTGGGGCTGTACACCCGACGTGGCAGGCGAAGTAGCGGAGGGACGGTCGGGTCCACTCCCGCCCCGCCGATCCCGAACGACAAATCCTTCTTCTTGTTCTGCGGCCACAGGCCTTTCCTCCGCTCCAGATGCAGCGACCGTACACTACCATAGGCCAAAAGTCGGCGCAAGGCGCACAGCTGGTTGAAACCTGGTAACGATTCAGGTAGATAGGCTGAAGGGGTTCAGGCTGAAGGCTTTTAGGCCGGAGACTGAAGGTCGGATTTCAGAGCACTTCAGCCTGAACCCCTTCGGCCTGTGCCCCTAGCATCCAGCCTGACCCCTGACAGTAGTTACGAAGCCTGCCGAGAACTGGGTATAATGGGCGGCCAACTTTGTTTGATCATGAGGGCAACCATGTCGGAACGATTTCATGCACTCGTTAATTTGATGGCCGCATTGCGCGCGCCGGACGGATGCCCCTGGGACCGCAAGCAAACGCATGAATCGCTGAAACCCTATCTGCTCGAAGAAACCTACGAAGTGTTAGAAATTCTCGATCGGCAGGACCGGACCAAACTTCCTGAGGAACTGGGCGATGTGCTGCTGCAAGTGCTCTTTCATAGTCAGATCGCGTCAGAGGCAGGCCGCTTTACCATCGAGGACGTGCTTGAGCAATTGGCCGACAAACTGATTCGGCGGCATCCTCATGTATTTGGAAATGGGTCAGCAGATCTGACCCCAACAAATGCCGATCAAGTGGTGGCGCGCTGGGAAGACATCAAACGAACGGAACGACAGGCGTCCGGGCGGCCGGATTCGGTGCTCGACGGAGTGCCGCCGACCTTGCCGGCCCTCCTGAGAGCCTATCAACTTCAAGCCCGCGCGTCACGTGTCGGCTTCGATTGGACCCATGACGCGAAGGGCTTCGATCAGGTTCTCGGCAAGATCGAGGAAGAAATCCAGGAACTTCGTGTTGCGATTCGGGCTCCCATGTCGAACCAGACAAAGTCTGACGCCGGCGTTGCAACAGCTCGACAAGCGCAGATCGTCGCGGAGTTCGGCGACGTGGTGTTTTCTCTTGTGAATCTCGCCCGCTTCATCAAAGTGAACCCGGAAGACGCCCTGCGCCAAGCCGCTAACCGGTTCGTCGAACGATTTCAGTTCATCGAAGCCCAGGCGACCGCGTCGGGTCGTACGGTTGGAGACCTTTCGCTCCCAGAAATGGATCGATTGTGGGAAGAAGCCAAGAAGCAGAGTTCTGTCTCCGTCACCGAGGAACGCCGTTATGAGTGAGGAGTCGAAGAATCCCTACCAGGAAGGCAAGCGTGCCGGAATTCACCCCTTGATCGTCGTCTTCGGTGTGTTGTTAGGACTCTGGCTGTTTGTGTTTCTCATCGTGCCTGGCTCGAAGAACAAGCAAGCTGCCGGAACGGAAGGACCAACCGGACCGACCATCGAAGATCCTGAAGCGGCGCCGGTGCTCTTCAAAGTCCATGCGACCATCTTGGAAATGAATGCCATCAGTCTTACTGTTCCTCCTGAAGCGACCGACAGCCAAGTTGCCGGGCTCTTGAAGCGGTTTAAAAGCGACCGGCTTGCCGGCACCTTGACTGAACTCCTACCAGCTACCACGCCAGGCCACAAACTGGGGAACCATGCCGTCGCCGACATCTACATTGTGTCCGATGCGCAATATGCACAGGCTGACGTAATCCGCACCCTCACCCGCGGCGCGCATGCGCCGGGCAACCTCTATCCCCAGGCCGTTCCTTTTGAGACAGCGATGGAAGCCATCCGTGGGCACTATCGCATCGATCTCAACGACACCGGCAACCCCGACAGCGCCTCCCTCGGCTTTGCCGACGAGTCGGGGGTGCATTCACGTCAGTATCGAAAAATCTTTTAATCGGCTGCTGAAAAATGGGGCGGGATAGCCTGGTTGGTCCCCCGTGCTCACGGAACAGAGAGGGGATGGAGGCTGATAATCTTCTGTGCTCGCGCAACGCGCGGTCGCGGACTCCCCTCGTTGGACGCGCGCAGTGGAAGATCAATCAGCCCCCATCCCTAGAGAGATCACGAGCAAGCTTGGAGGGAGCATGTATTGTTCGCCGTGCGCAGTTGGGGACCACGTCAGGCCACCCCTTGAAAGAAGGTAACGAGCGAGCTTGGATGGGTCATCTTGGATGACCCGCTGCGGCCTTGCTGACGGCCTTTTTGAGCAGCCTGCAGCAGGACAACTGCGCGAGACAGGCGAGACAGGCGAGACGAGCGAGGCGGGGAATGGTTCGATGTTCGAGGTTTTCGGAACATCGAACCAGGAACTTCGAACTTCGAATCGCGCTTTTCTCACATTTCGCGCCGTCTACAGTCCCACCAACGTTTTAATTTCTGCCCGCAAGGTCTCTCGCTGTTCAGCCGCCCAGGTATCTAGCCGTGGGAACAGATGAACCAGTGATCCTGTGTAGGGAGCCACGACTATGTCGCGGCGCTCTGCCAACATGCCGTCGGCTTCGGCGATGCGGAGTTTTTCGTCTGCGATATGCCGCGACAAGCATTTCGAAATGATGAGTTGCTGCCCAGGCGTTCCTGCGACGGCTCCAAAAATCTTGCCACGAAGCACATCCAATTCATCCGGAATGGACACCTTCACGCGTACAGCCTGGGCGGTCGCCCAGGAGGCCCGTTGGATAGAATAGTCATAGGAAAACACCTGCTCGTGAGGTTCGCGGACGGGTCCGGTCACATCAATGATTTTCATCCGAGTATCCATGGCAGTTCCTTGTTTAGAGGTAGGGGTACAGGCCGAAGGGGTTCAGGCTGAAGTGTTCGGAAATCCGGCCTTCAGTCTTCGGCCTAAAATCCTTCAGCCTGAACCCCTTCAGCCTATCTACCTGAGAAGTTACATTTCGAATTACGATCGTTCTCCCGATAGATAGCGTATGACCCGCTCGGCCGCGAGCGCCCCATCACGGATACAGTCTGGAATTCCGACGCCTCGATAGCCGGCGCCTGTGAGGACCAGTCCCCCATAGCGACTGAGTGCTGCTTCGATCTGGTTCAGCCGTTCGAGATGTCCCAGCGTATATTGCGGCATGGCCCTCGTCCAGCGATTGATTTCCACAAACCCAGGCTTTGCAGTGACGCCGCACATACTGGCCAATTCTTCCCTGACCCGCGCAACCAAAGCCTGATCATCTAACTGTAAAATTGCTTCTCGCCCGACTCCGCCGACATAACAACGCACGAGCAGTTGATCCGGCGGAGCGCGGTGGGGCCACTTGAGCGATGTCCAGGTTGCTGCAATGAGGTCGCGCCCTTCTGCCCGCGGGACAACAAAGCCGAAACCTTCAGCCGCGCTGGACACAGCTGCACGCGGGTAGGCCATTGCGATCGTCGCCGTCGAAGAATAGGGAATCATCTCCAGCAACCCGCCAGCAATGGGAGTGAGCGGACGGACTAATTCTGCCGACACATAGGCCGGGGTTGCCAGCACGAGACTGTCCACCGACAGGGCCGATCCGTCATGGAGAATGACATCGTACATCCAACGACCTGGTTGATGGGAACGTACCCGTAATGCATCGACGACGCAGTTTCCCCTGAGTGTGACACCTTGGTCTGTCAATCGGTGGACAAGGGCGGCGACTAGATCCGACAACCCGTTTTTCAGGCTGATGAACATCGTCCGCTTCGGACCGGAGCGCGTGGCAGGTGGGCCGTCCTTCCGGGACGCCATCATCCCGCGAATCACACTCCCGTACTGTTGTTCCAATTCGACAAACCGTGGGAAGGTCGCCTGCAGGCTCATCTGTTCGGCGTCTCCCGCGTAGATACCGGCCATCAAGGGTTCGATCATTCGCTCGAACGCCTGCCGACCAACCCGCCGGCGGAAGAAGCTGGCCAAGGATTCGTCATCTTGTGACCGTTTCACCGGCACGGCCAGATCCAGTCCCATCCGCGCGAGCCCCGCCAAACTCAAGAGTCCACTTCGGAGAAAGGGCCCCAGCTGACTGGGGGCAATCATCACCAATCCCTCTGGCAGTTCATGCAGACGGCCACGTGAGTAGACGGAGGCTCTCTTGCCGGTCTCGTTGGTGTTGATCAGTTGATCAGTCAACCCCAATTTGTCACAGAGCTCGAGTCCGGCTGGTTTCTGAGACAGAAAAGAATCGGGCCCCGCCTCCGTCACGAGATCGCCGATCCGGTGGGTGATGATTTTGCCTCCCCAGACGGGAGCGCTATCGACTACGGTGCAGCGGATCGGGATACCGGCAGCAGCGGCCTGTTCGTGAAGGGCATAGGCAGTTGAGAGACCTGAGATCCCACCACCGATGACAGCGATTGTGCGGAGGTTGCTCACGACGTAGGACAGAGGGAGGATTCGTGTGCCGTAAGCACAGAGGCCAAAGTGTCGATGAGCGCAGGCGAATCGTTCAGCATGACGATCCGTTCGAGTTGGAGGCCTAACCCAGCCGCGAATCGTTTCAATTCGATGTCGATATCGTAGAGTGTTTCCACATGGTCGCAAAGAAAGCCGATCGGCGCGACCAATACCTGCCGGTGACCGGCGCGCGACAGCTCCTCCACGACCGACTCTACGGTCGGTCCCAGCCACGTTTCACCCGAGCGGCCCTGGCTTTGGTAAGCAAAGAACGTAGGTCCGCCGCCCAGTAGCGCAGTCACCGCTTCAGCCGTGCCTTTCACCTCGTCGGGGTAGGGATCTTTCATTGCCACGATACGCTCCGGCAGGCTGTGAGCCGTAAAGAGTATCGGCAGCGTCGCACGTACGTCGGGAGGAAACTTCAGCAATGCCTGATTGATATTCTCGGCGATCGCCGCAATCAGTCCTGGATGCCGATGCCAACTGCCGACGTAACTTACCGGGCAGGTACTCTGCAGCGCCGACCGGGCTTCTTCCACTTTCTTTCGATAGGCTCCGGTGCTCAAAGAGGATTGTTGGGGGGCCAGACAGAGGCCGATGATCTGTTCTGGATCGTCGCCGAGCAATTCGGCATAGGTCTCCTTGATAAAGGGATGCCAATGCCGTAACCCAAAATAGACTCGGTACTGCTCGTCACCGGACTCATTCAATCGGTGCTCAAGCTTCTTCGCGACAGCCTTGGTGATCTCGACTGCCGGAGACTTCCCGCCCGTGGCCCGATACCGATCCCGAATCTCTTCGACAAGTTCAGGTGGTGTGGGACGGCCACCCCGTACATCTAGAAGAAACGGCTCCACATTTTCCAGGCTATCCGGCCCACCCATGGCCATCAGAAGCACGGCGGTGGGACGTTGCGATTCCGACATGCCTTCTCCTCGTTATTCGTGAATCGTTAAACGCAGGGAGCCTTCTCGAATGACGATTCACGTTTAACGATTTACGTCTTCTAGCGTTGGCTGAGCTTGTGCACCATGTCGATGGTCGCGGCCACATGCTCGATCGGCGTTGTGGGCAGGATTCCATGGCCCAGATTGAAGATATGTCCCGGACGCCCGCCGGCTCTGCGCAGAATATCTTCCACGCGCCGTTCGATTTCATGTAACGGGGCAAACAATGTGAGGGGATCGAGGTTCCCCTGTACCGCCACGTCGTGTCCGACCGTCGCCCAGGCCTCGTCGAGATGGATGCGCCAATCGATCCCGATGACATCGCCGCCCGCTTCTCGCATCTGAGGCAGCATCGCCGAGGTGCCGGTGCCGAAATGAATCATCGGCACGCCTTCTCTTTTTAGCCCTTCAAAAATCAATTGGACATGCGGCATGACATATTCAACATAGTCGCCTACCGAGAGGCACCCCACCCAACTGTCGAACAATTGAATCGCCTGCGCGCCGGCCTTGATCTGCCGCCGCAGATAGCCCGTGATGACCCGCGCAAACTTGTCCATGAGTTGGTGCCAGGCCTTCGGCTCGCTATACATCAATTGTTTGGTGAGGAGATAGTTCCGCGAGCTTCCGCCCTCGATCGCATAACTGGCCAGTGTGAACGGCGCTCCGGCAAATCCAATCAGCGGCACCCTCCCATTCAGGGCCTGCCGAGCCTGACGGATGGCTTCGGCCACGTAATCGAGTTCACCACCATCGATGACATTAAGCCGTTCTACGTCTGCTTGGTTTCGCACTGGATTGTGGATAACCGGTCCCTCACCTGCTGCGAATTCCAGGCTGAGCCCCATCGGTTCAAGCGGTAACAAGATGTCAGCAAAAATGATGGCGGCATCGAGTGGAAAGCGATCGATCGGCTGGAGTGTGACCTGCGCCGCCAACTCGGGCGTTTTGCACAGTTCGAGGATCGAATGTTTCGCGCGGAGCGCGCGATACTCTGCCATATACCGGCCTGCCTGGCGCATGAACCAGACCGGCGTACAATCGACCGGCTCACGCCGGCAAGCTTTCAGGAAGCGTTCGTTGATCATTTCGGCATTCTAGAGACGAGGAGGCGAGGGTGTCAAACGGCGTGGTACTGCTAAATTCTCCATCGGTTAGGAAGAAGGTTACCTCATAGCTGGTCCCGTCCTTAATCCTCGGCTGGTGGATGAGACGTGGAGCCATTGCGTGACTTCGCACTACTCCAACCTCTGGGTTGTTGCCGTTCGGGCCACCTCACAATAACCCCATTCCCTCCACACGGTCTTTCTCCCAAGGAACAGTTTTTGCGTATTCCAGCTTAAGTAGGTGGCAGCAAGTTTTTCATGTAGATAGCAAGTTAACTTGTCCGGTGTATGTAGCACATGATCTGTCCGGTTCTTCTCGTCGAGGATTTCAGCCGCGCGCCGAAATTGTGGGTGCACCGTGGCCCTAGGATCGACGATCGGCGGCACGTCCGACCGACCCCCTGTGTCAGGATAGATGTCGTGCGGGTTTTTCCCAAATCTGGGGGCGAGAGATGAGCGTGTCCTGTGGAAATGCGTCAGAACTATTCACGCGAGTTTAAAGAGGCCCTCGTGACCCAGCTCCTGACTCGAGGGGATCGCACGATCCCTTCGGTGTGTGAGGAAGCGGGCGTGTCACGGAGAACGGCGACCAAATGGCTGCAGCGGGGTGGTACGGTGACCGTCCACCCCACGCCACGAGGTCGTATGACATGGACGGCTGAGGCCAAGCTGAAAGCCCTCATTGAGACGGCAGGGTTAGCCGAGAACGAGCTAGGCCTGTATCTGCGACGCGAGGGCGTGTCTTCCACTCAGATGATGGAATGGCGGGCCGACGTCCTCGCGCACCTTGAGACTAGGCCGACGCCGAAAAAGGATGCACGGGATGAGACCCTTCGCCAGCTGGAGCGCGAGATCTTGCGAAAAGACAAGGCGTTGGCGGAAGCGTCCGCCCTGCTCATTCTCCAAAAAAAGTCGACTTGATCTGGGGGAACCGAGACGAGGCCGCAAAGTGACCGTATCAGACCGGAGCGAGGTGCGGGCACTGGTGACTGACGCCGTCGCACAGGGGGCGCGCCAGCACACGGCGTGCGAGATGGTCGGGGTGGCCGCGCGCACGCTTCAACGGTGGCAGCACCCGGCGACGGCCGAGGATGGTCGCCGGGGGCCGCGCACGGCTCCACGGCATACACTGTCACAGCGGGAGCGGGAGCAGATAGTGGCGGTCGCGGCACGTCCGGAGTTTTGCAATACGAGTCCGCATCAGATCGTCCCACGCCTGGCGGACCGAGGTGAATATGTTGCGTCAGAATCGTCGTTTTACCGCGTGCTCAAGACCGCACACCTGCTCGCGCATCGCGGGCGGGCCACGCCATCGCACCGGGCCAGGCCGCGCGCCTACGTGGTCACGGCACCGCGGACCCTGTTCAGTTGGGACATCACCTACTTGCTGAGTTCGATTCGGGGGCAGTATTTTTATTTGTATCTCTTCATGGATGTATTCTCGCGCAAGATCGTGGGTGCGGAGGTCCACACCGAGGAATCCATGGAGCACTCCTCGCGGCTCCTCGAGAGGATTTGCCGTGAAGAAGGCATCGAGCCGCATCAGGTCTCCGTGCCTGCGGACAACGGGGGGGCGATGCAAGGCGCGACCATGCTGGCCACGATGCAGCGGTTGGGCGTCATGCCCTCGTTCAGTCGCCCGTCGGTCAGCAATGACAATCCGTGTTCTGAGTCGTTATTTCGGACCTTGAAATACTGTCCCTTGTATCCAACGGCACCCTTTGCAAGCTTGAAGGCCGCACGCGAGTGGGTGGCCACCTGTATTCGGTGGTACAACGACGAGCAGTTGCACAGTGGCATCCGGTTCACGACTCCGGCTTCGCGTCATGCCGGCACGGACACCGCGATCTTAGACCACCGAGCGCAGGTGTATCACGCCGCCCAACACACCCATCCCTCGCGGTGGTCAGGTGCCACACGTGATTGGACGAAGATCGCCCGCGTCACGTTGAATGGGGTGAAAGAAGACACACGGTCTGTGCGTACGGCGAGTGGCCGCTCCTGTGACTGTGATCGTGAACAGTTCCCTCAGGCGGAGGTCCAGCGGATCGAGACCGGACGCGTGCATCCAGACCCGACCTACGGGTCGGACGTCACGCCGACCGTCGATCCTCGGGCCACGGGGCGCGACATCATGTCGGCGCGCGGTGGAAATATTCGGAAGGAAGAACCGGAGAGATCATGGACGACAGAAACCTGCCACGTGAACGGGTGATCGAGCATCACGGTGACGGGGTTGAACGAAGGAGCACGGTCAGTGAGCAGTACGAACCGTCGCCTCACGAGTTGAGGCACACGCGACATCTATCCTGAAACTTACCGGGTTCGTAGGTGGCGTAGTGGTGCTGCGGCTTAACCCTTCCATTGAGCGGACCAATTTCTGGCTACGCCCTCCGTTGGCCGCTCATGTCAAAGGTTCGGCATAGGTTAGACATAGGGTGGCGAGACGCGCTAAAATTGCCGCATTAGATTTGAATGGAGACCAGATCATGAACACACAACTCTTACAGCAAGCAAGCGTGCTAGACATTGACGAGCAAATCGAGCTGGTTGAGGCCATCTGGGACGGCATCGTGAGTCGCGGTGCCGTGCCGCCATTGACAGAAGCGCAGAAAACGGAACTAGACCGACGCCTCGCAGATCATCTGGCGACCCCTCACGATGTGGTTCCTTGGAGTGAGGTGAAAGCTGCTGCCCTTGCCAAAATCAGGCCATGAGCCTTCCCATCACTTTTCATCGCGCCGCGAGTGCAGAGTTCATAGAAGCCAGTGCATGGTATGAAGGCAAGCGACTTGGCCTTGCTCTTGAGTCCATGGCTGAAATTGACCGTTGCGTATCGCTGGCATCTGAACACCCTCTCCAGTGTACCGTTGTTCGCGAGGACATTCGGCGTGTCGTCGCCAATCTTTTCCCCTACAGCGTGTATTTTCGTGCGGAGAAGCATCGCATTGTTGTCTTGGCGGTATTTCATGGCAACAGAGATCCCGCCATTTGGCAGGCTAGAGTCTAACTCTGAGGCACAGAGATGGGACCACCGCAGTGGGGCGCTTGATCAAAAGCTCCGATTGACAGGGTGTGAAGCGCTCTACTAAACTGCCAAATCCCGCTGGGAGCTGGGAAACAATCTTGATCATGCGGTATATAGGGAGGCTCGAATTCGGATGGCAAAGAAAACGACGAGTGAATCGGACGAAACCAGACTGAAAAAGAAGGTGGCGGCGAAGGTGGCCGATCACAAGGATTCAAAAGAGGATGAGGCCCTTCGTTCATTGAAGAAACGGCTGCGACGTGTACAACGGAAGCGGCGTACGGTAGCGCTACGCAAGAAGAATTCCGCGAGCAAGAAGACGGCTGCTCCTGCTGCAAAGTAGTTGTTCTGTCCGGACATTTGACGGGAAAGTGAATCATTAAGGTAGTAGGTATGGAACCATCACGACCCACAGAAGAAGGCGCGATTCCAGCCGTTTCAGAGACGGTGACCGATGCATTGACCGATCAGGTGGCGGCGGAGTTTACAGGGGTGCCCCAGGTATCGGCAGAGCTGACAGCGGAACCGACTGAGCAGGTCGCCCTCGAAGAAGAGCAGGTCAAGGATGAGATCGAGATCCAGATCGACCTGCTCAAGGATCCTGATTGGGTGGTCCGCCGTGAGGCCGCTATTACTCTCGGTGAAATGGGTGATGAGCGTTGTGTGGAACCGCTGTGTCATGCGTTGCGCGACGGTGACTGGCAAGTTCGGGAAGTGGCGATCGAGGGGTTGGGGCAGATCGGTTCTCCCGCCGTTGAATCACTGATCAAGTTGCTCCGCGATTGGGACGTCCGAAAGTATGCGCTTGCCGCACTAGGGAAGATTCGCGACGAGCGGGTGCTCGATCCGTTGATGCTTCAGCTGAAAAATGATGAGTTCAAAGACGATGCGCTCAACGCGTTGGTCGCGTTGGGTGAACCGGCGTTGACGCGATTGGTCACAGCGCTAAAAGACAAAGACGAAATGGTTCGGAAGCAAGCGGTGCTGGCCTTGGGGCGAATCAAAGATGCCAAGGCGATCGACCCTCTGATCGATATGCTCGCCGACAGCGATTGGTTTACCCGCTTGACGTCAGCGGCGGCGCTCGAAGCGATTGGCGATGACCGGGGCCGAGAAGCGATCAAGCCGTTGATGAAGGATCCGGATATGGTAGTCCGGATGCGGGTGGAGCGGATGTTGGCGAAGTGGAAGAAACAACCCGCATGATGCTGAAAAAGGAGGCTGGGGTAGCTGGGACAATCCCCGTGCTCGCGCAACGCGCGGCCTGAGAAGGCCCTCGTTGGACGCGCGCAGTTGGGATTATCCCAGCCACCCCATTTAAGTGATAGTTCGCTGCGGCCTTGCTGACAGCCTTTTTGAGCATCCTGATATTGGGTATCTTCTCAGGTATTTAGGCTGAAATGCTCGGAAATCTGGCCTTCAGTCTTCGGCCTAAAAGCCTTCAGCCTGAACCCCTTCAGCCTATCTACCTGGGTAGCTAGGCTATTTGTTCAGCTGCCGATCTACTTCCCGCTGAATTTCATTAAGCCGTTTCATCGATACCGATTTCCCCATCGACAATTCCAGCTGCACTTCTCGAAGCGTTCCGGTCAGCGCCAGGAGGGCGAGGATTGTCTCGTCTGGCTTTGCGCCCTTCGTGACATTGTCCAGCGTCTCGGATGCTTCACCCAGTTGTTTGGCGGCCTCCCCAAGGTGTTTATCGAACAATTCAGATTTCGCCTGCACCACCCGTGATTTGGCTTCGATCAGTCCCTGGCGCCTGCGCAGGTCTCTCTCGATTCCCATCGTCGTGTCGATGATGTTGCGCGAGGTGTCTTTGAGGGAATGTTGGAGGTCTGAGACCGTTTGTGGCAATGTGCCGACCGGACGTTGGCCAAAATAAAACCCGAGACCGAACGACGCGGCAGCCAAGACAAGAACGGCGACGAATTTCCACATTGTGGACGCAATCCTCTCAGCTAGCGAGATCTGGGGGCCGTTGCCGATCGGCGTAGCTGTTGGAGCAGACTGCCTGCGGCAGCTAAACGAATGGAGAGATCCGAGTCTCGCAAGGTTTTTTTGAGCAGCGGCATCACCGGTGCGCCGATCTTGCCGAGTGCTTTTGCCGCCAGGAGACGAGGTTGTGGCTGTTGGTCTTGCAGGAGCGTCTGCAGGATGGCCACCCCTTGCTTGTCGGAGGTGGCAGCCAGCGTATGGGCTGCCGCTGCTCGGATAGAAGGGTCCGCGTGTTTCGCCAAGTCTGCGGCAAGCAAGACAGCCGATGTGTCGCCCAATCGAAGCAAGCCTTCTACCGCGCTGGCCCGTACCTGCATATTGGCATCGCGCGTGAGAACCCGCAACAATGGGAGATTGTCGCGAATTCCCAGCCGCCCAAGACTCGTCGCTGCCACTGCCCGCACGTGCGCGCTTTCGTCACCTAGGGCATGGGTGAGTGGCGCAACGCCTCCGGCTTGTCCATAGTCTCCCAACGCGCCGGCGGCAAACGCGCGAACCGATGGCTCAGGGTCGTACACGCCCTGGCTCAGGACCGAGAGACTGGATGGGCGCTTCAGCCTCCCCAATGCTCCTAAGGCTGCCATGCGGATCTCGGGGTCCGGAAGCGTCACCGCTCCGGTGATGTCGGTCAGCATGTCCTGTTTGCCGAGCCGATACAGTGCGGCATAGGCGAATACGGCTTCAGGCCCGTCGTCGACTCTTGCCACCTCGATGAGGTAGGGCATGATGTCGGTGACATGGGCTTCACTGAGCGCGTTCATGGCGGCAATTCGCACGGCGGGCATCGCGTCGTTCAGGGCCCGCCGCAAGGGGCCGGACTTCCCAGCAAGTCCAGCTTTGCCGATAGCGTCTGCGGAGCGAGCCCGTACCAGGACCGATGCGTCGAGCAGTCCATCTTCCAGGACGGCTTGTGTTTCCGGGAGGCCGAGTTCAGCCAGGATGGTGTAGGCCGCGATCCGCACATATTCCTGTGAGTCGCGGACGTGGCTCGTCAGAAAGCTGAGCGACAAGGGCCGTAGCAGGGCCGGATCATCCGGTTGATCTATAGGGACTAGCCGTTGATAGAGAGTGAGGGCCTCTTCCGGTCGCCCTAGTTTGAGGGAGCTCTGGAAGGCCAGGCGGATAAACGGTTTCGATGTGGCGGTTTCAGGTGGAAGCGACTGCCAGAGCTTCAGAACCTGGCCGTATTCAGCACGGTTGAAGAATTCTGTGGCCTCACGTTCGAGCGCTGAGCCGGGCTGCGCTTTTGACGTCCCTGCTTCCGATAGGGGGAGGGTTATGATAATCGACCCAAGCGTGAGCGGCAGAAGCAGCTGCAGTACTCTTCCTCCGAAACCTTTCACGGTTAACGATTCACGACCCCTTACCATGCCGAAGGCGCACGGACCATGGCTGGCGCATACATCGTATCGACGTACTCCTTGACCATCCGTTTGGTGCAGAAGCGGGGAGCATTGGTTCGAAGACTTTCCTTCATAAGCTGCAACCAGCCACGGGGTATCCCGTCCAGGTCTCGTTGGTAGTAGAGGGAAGTCGCCTCTTGTTCCAGTATGCGGTAGAGCTGTTGCGCGTCATGTTCGTCCTGGGCCTGAATGTCCTGGTTCCCAACCAAGGGCTCAATGCCCCATCCGTTGGCTCCATTAAACCCTTCAGGCCACCATCCATCGAGGACACTAAGGTTGATGACGCCGTTGAGCGCGGCCTTTTGCCCGCTGGTTCCGCTTGCCTCCAAGGGAAAGCGTGGAGTATTGAGCCAAATGTCGACCCCTTGGACGAGGAACTTCGCCATATGCATATCGTAGTTCTCTACGAACGCTACGTGCCCACCCAACTGGTGGTCGTCGCAAAAACGCAAGACTTCATGAATGAAATAGCGACCGGGCTCATCGGCTGGATGGGCCTTGCCGGCAAAAATCAATTGGACGGGGCGCCACTGGTTATGGAGTAATCGTTTTAGCCGTTCGAGATCGCGGAACAACAGAGTCGCCCGCTTGTAGGTGGCAAACCGCCTGGCGAAGCCGATGGTGAGCGCTTCAGGGTCGAGCAATGTGCCTCGTGTCAGAACCTGCGAGGCTTGGAGCTGGCCTTGCATCCAGCCGCTCCTGGCCCGTTCACGGATGAAACTCATGAGTTTGCGTTTCATGGTTTGGCGTACGGTCCAGAGTTCCTGGTCCGGAATATCCATGACCCGTTGCCACATCGCTTTATCGTCGCATTTCTCCGCCCAATCCGGGCCGAGATGCTTGCCGTAGAGTTGGTTGAGTTCCGGCGCGATCCAGGTCGGCGCATGGATGCCGTTGGTCACGCTGCGGATCGGGATTTGCTCGGTCGGTAGTCCAGGCCACATATGCCGCCACATTTCTCGCGAGACTCGACCGTGCTCACGACTGACTCCGTTCACATGGGCGGCCAGCCGGATGGCGAGTGCCGTCATGTTGAAGCCCTGCCCTTGGGATTCAGGGGTGTCCCCCAGGCGAAGGAAGTCTTCTCGCGAGAGGCCCAACTGTTCCCAGTAGCCGGCGAAGTACCGGTCCATGAGGTGATGGGGAAATACGTCGTGACCGGCCGGCACCGGTGTATGAGTGGTAAACACCGTGCTCTGGCGGATGGTCTCGCAGGCGTCCGCGTGTGTCGATCCCTTCTGGATCAATTCGCGAATGCGCTCCAACGTGAGGAAGGCGGAGTGGCCTTCATTCGCATGCCAGACCGTGGGTGCGATGCCCAATGCACGAAGCATTCGGACACCGCCGATACCCAACAGAAACTCCTGACAGAGGCGCATCTCCTGATCGCCACCATATAAGCGAGCCGAGAGGGCTCGGTTTTCTGGACTATTCTCCGGGACGTCTGTGTCGATGAGGTAGAGGGGTACCCGTCCAACGAGCACTTTCCAGACGGCTGCCGCCACGACCCGGCTGCCGATCTCGACCGTAATCCTGCATGGATCTCCCGATGGAGTGAGGGCGGGATGAATCGGCGATTCTGCTTGGTTGAAGGGGGCGTAGGCCGCCTCTTGCCATCCTTCTGGTGTGATCCTCTGCCGAAAATATCCTTGCGGGTACATGAATCCTACCCCTACCAGGGGCACACCGAGATCGCTGGCCTCCTTGCAATGGTCTCCGGCAAGAATGCCGAGACCACCGCTATAGATAGGAATGGATCGGTGGAGGCCAAATTCCGCAGAAAAGTAGGCGATGGTAGGGGCTTTCAAATCGCTGTGCTGTGTTTTAAACCAACTGTGTCCATTCTGACGATACTCGTCGTAGGTCTTGAGGGCAGCAGAGTACATCCGCATGTACGAGGGGTCTTCGGCGAGGTGGATGAGTCGAGCCCCCCTGACATCAGCCAGGAGTTTCACCGGGTTGTGATGGGTCAGTACCCAGAGGGTCGGATCGATGTATTCAAAGAGCCGACGGGCTTCCGGAGTCCAACTCCACCAAAGATTCGACGCCAATTCCTTGAGACGGGAGAGACTGGCTGGAATGCCGTTCGGTAAGTCGGCTGCTGTCCGCGAGTTGTCCACTGAACCTCCTCCGATTCGTTAAACGTCAAACGTTAGACGTAAAAGGTTGCGGGGGAAACAGACTCGGTCGCCCCACGTTTCAGCGTTCACGTCTTACCTTTTACGGTTTTGGGGTGTGGTCAAGCGTGACCGGCCTTATGCCACGTTGTCCATTCGTCTGAGAATGCCACGGAGGCATATCGTTCGCCAAGTATTTTAGCAACTCGGTTCATGAGCTTAGCGATTTGTTGCATGTCCTCCGGGGGAAGATCTTGTCGAAATCGAGGATGGAGTCCCCACCGGGTTTCCACTTCTTCTCCGGTAACGGTCGAAATGACGCTCACCAGTTTAATTTCGTTACCTGTCGGACCTTGGGGGCTAGGCATCGCGGTGGTGAGTGGTGAGGCGGACGGGGTATGGGTCGCCACGGGGACCTCTGTACCGACTGTAGCGGCTGGAGGGAGATCTCCGGCCAAGATGGCTTTAATGGCTGGAATCACGGCGCTCGCGCAGAGCGTTGCGGCGGAGGATACTTGCGCGTTTTCCGCGATTCCCATTGCGTCGGCGACTCGCCCGCCAAAGGCTTTCAACATTTCCTCTTTCACGGGACTGTCTTCAGTAACGAGGAACCGAAACCGCTCATAGGTCTGCCGACTCTCCGCCACCGCTGTACCGACTGTGAGCATAAGTTCCGTTTGATCGGAGCCAGAACCGAATGCTGGTTCCAACACATTCTTCAATTGCAGGGTCACGGCATCTTCAAGGCTGTCCATGAACTGAGGCTGGTCTTTGACCGGCAGGTGTAGGGCAGAGAGCCGATCAGTGAGATTAAATATGACCTTGAGAAACTCAAGGTAGATACCCCATTCATCTTGGCGTTTCAATTTTAAGGCCCGCTCGGGGGCGCTCCGTTTTATGACAGTCACGGATTCTCCCGCGACAGCCAGTATGAGTTCGGCAAGTTGGCGAAGCTGCGATTGCTGTTCTTGGTTGGCGGTGACCATAAAATCTCCCGTTCAGTCGCGGGATTATAGCGGAGACAGGTTCGGCGAGCAAAGAAGTTGTTTCAGCATTATATTGTCGGTTCGGTGCCTCACGAGTACGATTGCATAAGGACAGCATGGGAAATGGTGAATGGTCAATGTTGGTAACGACTCAGGGGTTCAGGCTGAAGGTTATGAATCGTCCCTGCGTAACCCCTAAAAGCCTTCAGCCTATCTACCTGAATAGTTATGAATGTTGAATTGTGAGGTCGCTAAGGAGATTGCGATGAAGAAATCTAGATGCAGTTGGTTATTCGTAGCCGGGTTGCTGGCGATGGTGGGACTACTCGGTTGTAGTCAGGAGACGCCGGCGAAAAAGGCAAAGGCTGCGGCTGCGTCCGGCAGTGCGGCGACGCAAGCAGCGGGGCAGGCTGCGGTGGATGCTATAAAGACACCGATGGATAAGGCCCGTCAGACGGAAGGCATATTGGAGCAGTCAGCTG
>CAMDRK010000006.1 GCA_945906715.1 Nitrospira lenta | reverse complement strand
CGGACCCTATCAATGAGGGACGTCAGGGGGCGGACGCTGGTTGCTTGACCCTCCGGGGACTGTTGGAGCAGAGAATCGGGCGAGGCGCTGGGGGCACGTCGTTCGTTCAGCGGTTCATCGTGGGCTTGCCTGGTGCAGGCCAGGAACTTTGTCACGAGCTCTTTCTTGTCATCAAACTTCTGGCGGAACTCTCCACGGTGGAGATCCAGCTGGTCACGCAACTGCAGGACTGACGAACTGCACCCAACCTGCACGAACAGGAGAGCCAGCAAGGCACATACGGCATTAGGCCATCGCGTCATTATTACCTCGTGCCAGGTAGATAGGCTGAAGGGGTTCAGGCTGAAGTGTTCGGAACTTCGCCCCTGGGTCAGTGCTTGCGATCTTTTTGCATGATCTTGTCAGTCCAGGCTAACAGGATGGCCGAGCCGATGAACGTCATGTGGATAAAGATCTTCCACTTGATGTGTTCGAGGTCTTCATTCGCGATGTTGACGAACGATTTCAGGAGATGAATGCTGGAGATGCCGATCAGTGAGGCGGCAAGTTTAATTTTAATGGTGCCGGGATCGATGTGGGTTAACCAATCCGGTCGATCGGCATGCCCCTCCAAATCCAATTTGCTCACGAAGGTGGCATAGCCGCCGATGATCACCATCGTGAGCAAATTCGCTACCATCGTGACGTCGATCAGCCCCAGGACGCCCAACATGAAGACGGTCTCTTGCTGCTGATTGACGTGCCAGACCATCTCCCACAGTTCAATGAGAAATTTGTACGCGTACAGCAGCTCGGCCACGATGAGTCCGCCATAGAGCGGGGCTTGAATCCACCGGCTGGCGAACACGGCAACTTCAAACAGGTGCTCAACACGGTTGGCGGGGGCGTGGGGGTGCTTCACTGCGGCTGGTTCTGAAGGATCGGAATGACTCACGGGGCGGTATCCTAGTCGGCAAGAGGGGGAGCTGTCAATTTGAACGACCCTGTCGTTCCTTCAGAGTAGAGTTGCTGGTTTCTAGTTTCACGTTTCATGTTGTCAGGAAACAACCTCCGAAAACTTGAAACTAGCAACTTGCAACTTGAAACCCTTGAACCAGATACGCTTCACGTTTCACGCGTAACGATCTTCGTATGCTGGCGGACTTTTTCGGACTATTCAGCAGGATGCTCAAAAAGTCCGTCCAGCAAGGCCGCAGCCGATGAAAGCACCGGAGGCGTAGCCTCTGGGCTACGTTGAGGATGCTTTCGAGGGGAGAACGCCGCTGGCGGACTTTTTCAGCATCCTGCTTGCTAGTCGACCAAATGATGGTCAAGCGCATAGCGAATCAATTCGGCGGTGGTTGTGAGCTGCAGCTTATCCAGCAGGCGCCCTCAATAGGTACTGACGGTCTTGGCGCTGAGCGTGAGGGACTGCGCGACCTGCTTGATGGACTGACCTTGGGCTGTCAGTACAAGAACTTCACGTTCTCGCTCCGATAATGCGGAATGGGCGGGGCCTGACGGGACTCCTGCTCAAGCAGCCTGCCAAATGCTCTCCGAGGGAAGCGGTGACATACATATGGCCGGTCAGGACTTGCTTGACGGCCCTAGCCAACTCTTCCGGCGCCGTCTGTTTGGTGAGATAGGCCTTCGCTCTCGCTCGGAAGACACGAACGGCATATTGCTCCTCAGGATGCAGGCTCAAGACCATCAGTGGGAGTCCGGGCCTTATACGGTGTAACTCGCCTAGCAGCTCCAATCCACTCTGATCGGGAAGGTTGATATCCACGATCGCCAGATCCCACGGCTGCTGCTGCACTGCAGCCATCCCTTTCCGGCTGGTATTGGCTTCTCCGACTTCGACATGCGCGAAGGTCTCCTCAAGGATCTGTTTCACGCCCCGGCGCACGACCTCATGATCATCGATGACGAGAACTCTTAACCTTTCAGCCTCAATCATGAAGTGAGGCACCCAGACACCGGCAGGGAGACCCAAGCCCTGGTTCCGACCCCAGACGTTCCTGCAATATCAAAATGTCCGCCCAGGAGGGAGGCTCGCGCCTGCATGCCTCGAAGCCCAAAGGACTGAGGCCTGCTCATCTGCTCGCTGGTTATCCCCTTCCCGTTGTCGGTCACTTCTAACGTCACCGTGGCGCCGTCCTGGTATAGCTGGATCTGAACCCGTGAGGCGGCGGCGTGGCGCATCACATTCGTCAGTAATTCCTGCGCCATGCGAAATAGCGCGGCAGACACTTCGGAGGGCAGCGCAATGGATGACAACTCCGGCGCCACGTCGATTGCGCAATGCGCGCCCGTACGATCCTGGAACGTTGTCGCGAGGCATTCCAACGCTGGAACTAATCCGAGATCATCCAACATTGCGTGGCGCAGGGATTTCGCTGTCGCGCGAACGGACTCCCTGAGCGCATCGACCGCCCCTGACATACTCTGGACTTTTCTCAGCAGATCCCCACCGCTTGCTGGAGTGGACGATTGCTTCAGCTTCATCCCGATCCATGCCAAGTCGAATTTCAAACCGGTCAAGGCCTGTCCAAACTCATCGTGCAACTCCCGTGCAATTTTGCGCCGTTCCTCTTCGATCGCGCTCTGCGCCCGGCGAGCCTCGCCACGCAATCGAGCATGAGCCAGCCGGAGATCCTCTTCCCCATCGGTATCCGAGCCGACGGACCCAGGCTGAGCAATGGGCGCTGGAACACCTATGGTCTTCATCATGTTGTCCTTGCTTACTCCTTACGGAGGCGTCTCATACCGTTGTGAGTATCGGTTCAAGATAGACATCAGCGGCGATGTCAGTGCCTTGACCCACCGTGGATTGGACATGTAAGCGGCCACCGATCTTTCGAAGCCGATCTTCGATCTGCGCGAACCCAATGCCCTTCGTCGATCTGTCTTCGACCTCGAAGCCTGACCCGTTGTCGCTAATGCTCAGTCGCACTCGTGAGCCAATGCGCTGAAGGGCGATCACGACTCGTGTGGCGCGGGCGTGACGGACACAATTGTTCAAGGCCTCCCTTGCGATGATGACGAGTTCCTGCGACTCTTCGCCGGTCAACACCTCTTCTGCCGCCGGATCGCTCCACACACGAATCCGCAACTCACTCCCTCGCTCAACGGTCTGGGCGAGAGCCTGTAACTCGAGCACCAGCCGAAACGGAACGATGTTGTTGGATTCCACCTTCAGAATCATGCGCTGGATGTTCTGAATCAGCGTACGGAGCTGGTTCGTAGCCTGATCGTGGGAACAGGCCACCACTTGCGTCGCCCCCCGGCGCAGTCCAGGAGCTTGCTCAAGGGTCACGCTGATCGCATAGAGCGCTTGCAGCACGGACTCGTGCAGTTCCCGTCCGATGCGGCTGCGATCGTGAAGCAGATTGCTCAATCGCTGTTCGGATGCCGCGAGGGCCGTGGCGAGACTACTTCCGCCCTGTTCATGCAGCGGGCACGCACTGGACTGGTTTCTGTTGTGTGACGTTATCGAGGCAAGAGCCACGCTCTGGTCCGCCGGTTTGCCGGTGGAGCGCCGAAACCCGTCGAGAATCTGGAACCCCCGGCGATCTTTCATCGGTAGAGCGCCTTTTCCAATCATGTGCCGAGAATCGACTTCGGAACCCTGCTTCGCGCGGATGCCCTCATTCCAGAACGCACTACTAGTACGCGTCTGCCCTGCATCCCGTCACCTGGCGGAACCGCCAGGTGACGAATGAGGTCGATTTTGGAACCATTAGGGCTGGACAGGCATCGCAGTTGTTGCGCAACCCATTGGAGGAGCCTATGAACGACGGAGCCAGACAGGAATCGAGGCGGATTGAGTTCTGCGACGGGGAGCTTCTTCTCAAGTCGCTCGAGAGCGAGGGGGAGTTACGGCAGGCCTACCATCTTCGGCATCGAGTCTTTGCCGAGACGCTCAAGTGGGTGCCGGAGAGGCAGGACCGACTCGAGTCTGATGTCTATGATGCATGGAGTACCTCGATCGGTCTTTTCTCCCATCAACAACTGCTGGCATGGTACGGATGACGCCCGCCCCGTTCCCCTTTATGCTGGAAAGTGAATTCAGCGGATGCCTGGTCGGGTCGCATCGCGTTCGCAAGGAGCTCGATACTGCCGAAATTACCCGCTTGGCCGTGGACCCTGCGATTGCCGACCGGGGTCTTTCCGCAAGGCTGATGCGGACTATTTTCAAGGCCATGTATCACTGGACTCTCGCGAATGATATTCGATACACGTACCTGGTTGTAGAAAACAGGCTGCTTCGAGTGGTGCAGCGGATAGGGTGGCCCTGCCATGCGATCGGCGCTCCCGTCGCACTGCCTCCAGCAGATGTGCTCTCGGTTGGGGCGCTGCTCGACCTCGACGAGTTCCGCTCAGCCGCAGCGTCTGAGCGCCCAGAAATGCTGGAGTGGTTGCGTACCACGGAGCCGGTCACGGAGAACATTGCGGCAAGAATGTGACCTGGAGCGAGTGACTAAAGATGATCCTTCCAAGCTTGCTCGTATACGTTATTCAGGATGGCCCGGATGAGTCCCCCACTGCGCGCGTCCAACGAGGGCCTTCTTAGGCCGCGCGTTGCGCGAGCACAGGGGATTCACCGGGCCATCCCTCCCTGCTAGATTGCGCTCGGAAGACCGTGCAGGGTAGGAAGGCCATGTTCCATGGCTGCGGCAACTGCCTGTGAGCGGGAAGTCACATCGAGCTTGACGAAGATGCTTGCGAGATGGAATCGCACCGTCCGCTCCGTGACCCCAAGAATCTGGCCGACTTCCCAGTTCGTCTTGCCGTTCTTGATCCAATTCAGGATGGTCACTTCACGCGGGGACAATTCTTTCACACATTTATCCGTCGCAGGAGCATTTTTTCGGGCTGTTCGCATGAGAGCAAGATGGAGATGGTGTCCAAAGTACTCCACGAGTGGAGCGTACCGCTCAGCGTCCACGCCCTCTCCTCCCGCAAAGGAGTAAAACGTGGCAAGGCCGCAAGCCTGATCCACTGCACTGGTGGTGATCCCGTCGGCCAAACCGAATCCCCTGGCGGTTTCGATAAATTCTAACTCCTCTTTTGAGGTCGTTTGCCGGTAGGTCTGCTTCCAGATCTGGGTGCCGGGAGATCGGGAGGCCGCTCGGAACACTGGGTCAATCTCGGCATACCCATTCTTCCAATAGAGGTAGAGCCATTCATCCGGGTAACTCACATTGACAACGTTCGAGAAGCCCTCGAATGTTCCGTTAGAACTGAGGCGCGCCAACCCACCGAGTAGGCGATTGAACGGGAACAGCTCCTGAAACTGAATCAGTACGTCTCTGACGTCCTCAGATGTCTCCGCTTGAGCGGCGTAGTGAAACACTTGCAGCGCATGCTGACATTCCTGCTTTGAATAATTCTCGAACAATTGACTGGGGAAGGGGTTCTTAAAACTTTGCGCCATGGCAAATCCAGCTTGAACGTGAACTTGATAGTGGAATTATATGCCGGCCATTCAAAAGAAGGAATATCAAACTTTCTGTCATATTGGAGCCAAGTAGCCCTATCAATATGCTCATTTTGTCGATACCATCACCCAGTTTTTCGCGTTCAAGGGGGAAGCCGGAGAAGCATGATCTGGATCTTGTACTCGCTGGTCGTGATTGTGCTGCTCTTGCTCCCATCGCATACTTCAGCCCAGGCGATCCGGTTTCAGCCGCAAGGAGCTGCCGCAGCCGGTCAGGGGAATGCATTTGCCGCCCAGGCGGACGATGCTTCGGCCATCCACTTCAATCCAGCCGGATTGACTCAAGTCGAGGGTGTTCAGAGTATTGTCGGGACGAATCTCACGGGAGGGTCGGTTACATACAATAGCCCGGCAGGTCGTGATGCAAGGGGCGATTTCGGAGGGAGTATCGCCTCTCCCCCTCCAAGCCATTTCTATCTGAGCGCGAATCTTGGCGCGCTCGGCGCATCGACGTTCTCCCCCGTCACGCTGGGGCTCGGTCTTACTTCGCCATTCGGTACGAACATCCGCTATCCGCTGGATGGCCCCTTCAATACTGCCGTCACCACTGCAGCGCTTCCGCTCATCGATATCAAGCCGACTGTAGCCTATAAACTGAACGATCAGTTGGCAATCGGAGTCAGCGCCGACATCTATACCTTCGCAAGTTTCCTTGGACAGGGGCATGGCGAGCAGAAACAAGTAGGTGCTGGAGTCTTTGGTATCCCACCTGGGGCTTCCGTCGAATTCAACGGCAACGGAACAGGGGCCGGCGCAACGGTCAGCCTGCTCTATACGCCACTACGAAACGGCGATGGCAAGCCGATCGCCTCCGTCGGGCTGGTCTATCGTACCCAGGCTGTGGTGCCGTTGAATGGGTCGTTGTTGATCAATGGTGCGAAGGTTGCCGATGCCTCTACCAACCTCGTACTGCCCCAGATCTATACCGGAGCCATTGCGATCTGGCCGGTTCGTACGAGTGAGCGGGAATGGAAGCTGGAGCTCGACGTGGAATATGTCGGGTGGAAGTCGAATCGCGACCTCGACATCCACCTCTCCTCCGGCGGAGTCATCCCGCAACCGCAACAATGGACAACAATGCCGGTCATTGCGATCGGCACTGAACATAAATGGCTCAATCCCGTGTGGTTGCCCCATTGGGATGTGGCGCTGCGATCAGGGTATACGCACACCGAGAATCCCGTTCCCGATATGACGTTCAACCCGGCGGCGATTTCCATATCTTCCAACACACTATCCGTTGGAGCGGGATTCTTGTGCAAGGGCCAGGGCCGGTTTCTCGGCATGGTGCCTTGCGGAGGCACCTCCGCTCTGTGGCCGAAGGCGATTGGTCTGGATGTGGCATTTCAGGAATGGTTCTATGCGCCAAGAACGGTTACAGGAAATCTGAACCCCACCGTCGATGGGACGTACCATGCCTCTGTTCATCTTGGGACGTTCAGCCTCAAATTCATGTTTTGAGGAGAGGTCCTGGCGAGGGGCAAGGGGCACGAGGCGAGAGGAAATATTTTCGTTATTCAACTGCGAGATGGAGTAGTTTCCGTGAAGGCTTTTCGCATTTCTGCGACGGTTTTGGCATCGAGGCCGGATGCCGTCAATTCGTCGTCAGACGCGGCAGCGATATTTGCCAGGCTACCATACTGTTTGAGCAGGCGGGTTCTCGTGATCTCGCCGATGCCGCTTATTTGATCGAGCGGGGAAGCCATCAGCGCTTTGCTGCGCAGCTTGCGATGGAAGGTGATAGCAAATCGATGGGCCTCGTCTCGAATGCGCTGGACCAGATGGGTGGCCGGGGAATTCGCACGCAGCACAATGGGATTTTTTCTGCCAGGCAGGAAAATCCGCTCGTCTTTGTCGCCCTTCGCTTTGGCGAGGCCAATGATGGCCAAATTCTGATGACCGACGTGTTTCAACCCTTCCATCGCCGCAGCGAGCTGGCCTAATCCTCCATCGATGAGGATGAGATCTGGCCGTGCAAGATTCTCGCTGGTTCGGCTTGGCTCACCACGGGCGTCTCCATAGCGGCGCGTGACCACTTCCTGCATGCTGGCAAAATCGTTGGCGCCGGTCACGGTTTGGATTTTGAAGCGACGGTAGTCGGCTTTCTTCATCTGGCCGTCTTCCCAGACGACCATGGAGGCGACGGACTGGTTGCCCATGGTATTCGAGATGTCGAATCCTTCGATTCGACGAGGCGCGATATCCAGCCGTACGAGCCGCTTGAGTTCTTCAACCGCCTGGCGTCCAATTTCTTCGTCCCGGAGATGGTTGGCGACGGCCGCGCCGGCATTCTCTTCCGCCAAGAGGAGCAATTGGTGTTTGACACCCCGCTCAGGCGCGACGATGCGGACGGTAGTTCCACGTTTGACTGAAAGCCACTCTTCAATCACAGTCACGTCGTCGAGATCGGTAGGGATAAGCAGCTCCTTGGGCGGCTGACCGTCTTTGTTGTAGAACTGCTCAATGGCGGATCGAACGAGTTCTTCGTCGCCGGCGTCGGCTGAATGGGGCCAGAAAAAGTCTTTGCGTCCGATCAGGAGGCCGCCACGCACGAAGAGGATCTGTAGATCGACTGCCGAGCCTTGCCGCGCCAAGCCGATCACGTCTTGATCGGTCGTCGTCGTTTGGGTGATACGCTGTTTTTCTAGCGTGCGTTCGATGTTGAAGAGCCGATCACGCAAGCGCGCCGCCTCCTCGAACTCCTCACGCCCCGCTGCTTTTTCCATCTGATCCCGCAAGTCGTCCAGCAATTCATGGTCACGCCCTTCGAGAAACTGGCGGACCTGCGACACGATATGCTGGTAATCTTCTTTTGTTTGATTACCAGTGCAGGGCGCCATACAGCGTTTAATCTCGAATTCGATACAGGCTCGTTCCGCCTTCCCGTCGATCTCGATCGTACAGGTAGCCAGAGGGAAGGCTTTCTTGATGACTTTCAGCGTCTCCCGCAGGGCGCCTGCCGGGGTGTAGGGGCCATAGTACAACGCGCCATCTTGTTGCACGCGGCGGACGATGGAAAGGCGAGGGAAATCCTCTTTGATCGGCAGCCTAAGATAGGGGTACTGTTTGTCATCTCGCAAGACGACATTGAACCGGGGCCGATGCTGCTTGATCAGATTGCTTTCAAGAATGAGCGCTTCGAGTTCTGAGCGGGTGACGATCGTTTCAAGGTCTGCGATGTGGCCGACCAGAACGGTAGTTTTCGGAGAGTGGTCAGCCCCCTTTTGGAAGTAGGACCGCACACGATTAGAGAGGACGGCAGCTTTCCCGACATAGAGCAGTTCGCCCTGTTCGTCCCTAAACAGATAGACGCCGGGCTGGTCAGGCAGGTGATCGAGTTTGGACTTTAGAACGTCATGCGTCATACGTCATCCGTCAATCGTAAGGATATCAGGAATGTCGCTTGGATTTCTTCCCCGTTGACGATTGACGCATGACGGTTGACTCAGGAGTTATTTGAGCCCGCGCACAAACGATGGACTGAGGCCTCCCCGCGCGACTTCCGCGACCGGCCCTTTCATGGTGAGGCTGAAATCTTTGGCCACCTGGATATTGAGGCTACCTCCCGGCATCTTCACCGTGACGGGACTCTTCACCAGCCCAAGCCGGACTGCCGCACTCGCGGCTGCGCAGGAAGAAGATCCGGAAGCCTGGGTTTCGCCTGCCCCGCGCTCCCAGATCAGGATGAAGAGCTCTTTCAGGGCTGTCGGCACGGCAAGCTGCACGTTCGTTCGCTTCGGGAAGAGGGGATGGTTCTCCAATGCCGGTCCTAATCTCAAAAGATCTTCGCGCGACCAGGACTGCCCAGATGGCTTGAATACGACGCAATGGGGATTGCCGACGCTGACCCCACTAAAAGTAAGCGACTGGCCTGCTGCTTCGATGGGCTGTTCAATCAGTTCGCTGACCGTGAGGGTACAGGGGAGTGCAGCGGGCAGGAACGTGGCCTGGCCCATTTCGACTGTGACGGCGCTCGCATCTCCATGCCGGTCCACATGCAGATCGATCGTGACCAGCCCACCTTTGGTCTCGACCGTGAAGTGTTTCTTTTTCGTTTTGCCGGTGGCATGGAGATAGCGGGCAAAGATTCGCAGACCGTTGCCGGATTTTTCTGCTTCGCTGCCGTCAGGGTTAAAGATGCGCAGGCCAAAGTCAGCTTTCTTTGACGGGACGAGCGCAAGGATTCCATCGCTGCCCAGACCCCAGTTACGATCGCAAATGACTTTGATCCTTGACGGGGTTAGCGAAAACGACAGCTCCTTGGGGTCCATCACCACATAGTCATTGCCCAATCCATGTCCGCGGAAGAATCCGTTTTTCATTCTTGCAATCTCCCGATTCGTCAATCGTCAATGGTCAAACCTTAAACGCGAATGAAGGTACTTGGGAGAGCAGGGAATCGTCAACAGGGATGAAAGGGTTCAGACTTCTTCCTTACGAATGACGTTTAACGCCTGACGATTAACGAGCTTCAGTGGGGCTAGACGATCTTCACACCAGAGGGTCGTTCGATGAGTTCAATTTCATACCCATCCGGAGCATCGATGAAAATGAAGCGGCTGCCGGAGGAGGATTGTGTGGGTCCGTCTGTGATCTTGACTCCCTGCGCGTTGAGCGAGGCGATGGTGTCGTCGAGGCTTTCCACCTGAAAGGCAAGATGGATGAGGTCTTCCTGTACTGTCACTGGTCCGCTCGGCGGGAAACTGGTCAGCTCGATCAGCTCTTCGCTGTTGGGAACTTTCAAAAAAGCCAGATGAGATCCGCGCGGCGACACCTTCCGCTCCAAGACTTCCAGTCCAAGGACATTGGTGTAGAAGGCGATCGTCTGCTCCATATCGCTGACCCGCATACGGGTATGGAGTAATTTGGTGACTTTCATAGAGCGTCATTCGTCATAGGTCAACCGTCATTCGTAAAGAGTGAACGCCGAACGAGTGACTCTTCTGTACGATTGACGAATGACGGTTGACGATCTTGTTCAACTTCCTGTCCTCGCCGATCCTCTGGTCTTGCGCAGCAGAATTTCAGCGCTACCAGGGATCAGGAAGTTCGGCATGGGGCCGATTTCCTGGTAGCCCTGCTTCTTGTAAAAGTTCCGGGCTTGGTCATTGAAGTCCGATACGCAGGCGAACAGGTTCTTTGCCCTTGCGAAGACCGCTGCTTCGACATGGACGAGCAGCCGCTTCCCCAGCCCCCTGCCTTTTGCCCAGTCCGCTACTCCAAGCAGCTCTAAATAGTCACCGAGCAAGAACTTCTGGCGAACGACCGCGATACCGGCGACTCTGCCGTTCTGATCCACGACGTAGCTGTCACGTCCCTGAGGGAGAGGGATGAAATAGTTGTCCCAGTCTTTAGCTTGATAGCCCAACCGTTTCCAGGGATCGGAGTCTGCGAGCAATGCAATGACTGCTGCCCGATCTTCTTCCGTCATAGGACGCAGGATCGGATCGGTCATGGAGCTGCCTGGCTACAGTGTAAGAGATCACTCACCGTCATAGGAGTGAGGTGTCGTTCCGGCAAGAGATGTTGATGGAGGTCTTGCACCACCTCATGTGTATGTTTCCCCTTCCCGTTGGCATGCATCACGATGACACTGCCTTTTCGGACGAACCGTTTCAGCCTGCCCTCAATTTGGTTCGCCGTGAGCGTGGGGTCCGGATCGCCGGACACGACATCCCAGAGAATAAACTGGAGGCCGAGGGATCTGGTCACGTTGACGGTGTCGTCGTTAAACTCCCCATAGGGAGGACGGAACAGGGTCGCGTCGTGATTGTACTTGGCTTTGAGCAAGCGAACCGGTCCGAGGATTTCTTGTTCCTGCTCCTCCGCCGAATGGAACGGCATATGCGCATGGACTTCCCCATGGGTGCCGACTTCAAAAAATGGAACCTGCAGGAGAGCCTTCACTTGCCGGTCATGTTTTGCGATCCACTTTCCTGACATAAAGAAGGTGGCGGGGACTTTTTGTTCGATCAAATAGTCGATCAGCGCTTGATCGTAGCCAGCTCCGTTCCGCACCGGGCAGAGGTCGAACGTCAACGCCACTGCGGGACAGGAGGAAGGGCCGAACTTAATCACCTGGGCCTGCGTAACGGAAGGCACAGCCGGGACAAGCAACATCGTGATGGCCAGGCACGTTATCCGTGAAGCGTGAAGCGTGAAGCGCATGGTGGCTAGTATACCGGAAGAGTCATCAAGGAGGCTGCGGAAAAACTATTGTGTGCACAGGAACTTCGGGCGAGAGAAAAAGTACTGAGTCCTGAGTCAACGGCTTCGCCGAGTTTTGAGTTCTGAGTTATCCGGAACTAACTCAGGACTCAGGACTCAGCACTCAGCACTTCCCGTCCCACCTGTCCCGCTGCAACCCTGGTTGACGCTCCAATTCAAGCACTGTTACGGTAACCCTATGTCGCTACCCAATTGGAGAATCGCCTATGTGTTCGGCATCCCGATTCATGTGCATGCCTCCTGGTTTGTGGTGTTCTTCTTTCTAACCTGGTCGTTGGCAACAGGCTTGTTGCCGGAGACATTGCCTGGCCTGTCGCCTCCACGCTATTGGGGAATGGGTGCTGTTGCAGCCCTGTTTTTGTTCCTCTCCGTTCTGCTCCATGAATTGGGACATTCCTATGTGGCGCTGCGCTACCAGATCCCTATCAAGCAGATTACCCTGTTCATCTTCGGGGGAGTGGCGCACATGGGAAAAGAACCGCCCAGTCCGCGAGCCGAGTTTTTGATCGCGATCGCCGGGCCGCTCGTGAGTTTGGTTCTGGGGGCCGCATGTTACGGCGGGGCTATAGCCGTGGAATCGTTGTCCGCAGAACCAGGACTACGAGGACTCATCGTCCTTGGTACCCTCCTCAGCACGGTGAATGTACAACTCGGACTTTTCAACCTGATTCCTGGGTTCCCATTAGACGGCGGGCGCATTTTACGGGCGGGACTGTGGGCTCGGAACAAGGATTTCAATCGAGCGACCAGCCAGGCTGCACTCGCAGGAATAGGATTCGGTAGCACGCTTGGATTGATCGGCGCTGGCCTGTTGGCGGGGGCTTGGTCAGGCGTTTTGGAACGTTCGATCGCAACGAACGGGGGCTGGCTCATCTTTATCGGCGTATTCCTGTTATCGGCTGCCTTGGCAAGCAGGCGGCAGGCGGCCCCGAGGATTTCGGCGACGTCGGTGACGGTGCGCCAAATCATGACCAGCCAGGTCGTGACCCTACTGCCGGATATGAGCGTGCAGGACGCAGTCGATCAATACTTTGTCACGCAGGGGTCCGCTGGATTCCCGGTCTGCGAGGAAGGGCAGATTCTCGGGTTGGTCACGGTGCGAGAGATACATACGCTTCCCACGGAGCTCTGGCCCTGGCGTCGCGTTCGCGAGATCATGCTCCCGGCGTCGCCGGCCTTCTGTATCCCTTCGGACTGGCCTGTCATGCAGGCGATGGAGCACATGGTCCAGGGCGGGTCTGATTTTCTTGTGGTGATGGAGAACGGACAGATTGTAGGGCTCATTACCCGATCGGCCATCGCGCATTTCCTGCAGCTACACGGATCGGAATCGTGAGGCGTCAGAGGCACGGGACCGCTCTCTCTGTACCCCTACACCCTTACCCCTGTACCCCTTACGCCTCACGCCTTACGTTTCACCCTTCACCCCTCACCCTTTACCGCTTACAGTCAGTTGTCGGACCGGGAGATGGAAATGTTCTGCGCGATGGAAATGCGCACGAGGTGGACCACCAGCAGGAATCCGTAGACGACGCAGAAGAACTTGAAGGTCGCGCGGTAAAAGTCCGACAAGAGGATGGGGAGACAGAGCGCGAAGAGCAGGCTGGCGATCAGTGTCACGAAGGTCAACCGTTTACAGAATTCATGGGACGCTTCCTTCCCGATGAGTTTCAGCGCACGGGCATAACGATCGGCTCGTTGCAATCTGGCTGCCTTCACAGCTTCCTCGCTGATCCCCCAATAACGGAGATAGCAATACCCGCCAAGAATGAACAGCCACGGCGATGCCCATAGGGGCCAGTAGTCCGGACCTCCGTAGATGTCACCGCTGATCAAGGCGGCGCAGACGGGAGCGTAGAGCAACCCTAACACCAATGGCAAAATACGCTCATCCTTCGGACGCTCTCCTTCCGGTCCGCCATGAATCAGTTCACGCTCAAACAGCGGGTAACCGTATTTGAGGACCACGAGCGCGATGGCCGCGCTCATGGTTTTGTCAGGAACATAGCGAATCCAGCTTTGGAACCAATTCACTATCCACCAACTCAGACTGTCCCCCCAGGTAATTCCGAACAAGGATTCGAGGTACAGATGCGCCATCTGCTCCCACTTGAGCACGCGCTGGCTTACCGATTCTGCCACATCGGGATTCAAGGCAAAGGTCATTTGCTCATGCAGCGCCGATTGGATGAAGATACCTGGCAGGCTCATGACGATGGCGCCACCGACGCCAAAAACATAGAGGAACCAGCCATGCGACAGAGCGGAATTGCGACCGGTGCGGAGATATTTTTGAAAACCTATTTGTCTGGCCATCCAGCCCCAATACAACGCGCCGGCAATGTTGACCAGTGACCAGGGGAAAATCACCACTTCTCCGCCGTTTTCAGGAAACAGCACCCAGTTCACGATGGAACTGGATATCAGGGCCACGATCGCTCCCCACCAAGGACCCAAGAGGAAGGCAACCAGCGCCGTTCCTGTCATATCGAGGTAAAGGATGCTCTCCAGATGGCGGCTCAACGTCAGCCCAACGTAGTTGAGAAGCAGTCCGGCTGCGACAATGACGCTCGTTTCGTACAAGAGGAGATAGGAAGCCCCACGGAGGGGTTTTGACGAATAAAAGCTGGATTCGGAAGACGAGTCGGAGACCGGACGCTCGGTTGGAGCAGGCGATTTGCGCCCCTTTTTTGACGTCATTCGATTCTTGATGTCCAGCAACCTATCCATGATGCTCAACATTGCTGCGACAAAGCCTGCCACAGTGCCGCCGAGCATAAGTAAGTCTTTGCCGAAATCTTCAAGCATGAGGGAGTTCCCTTATTGTACAGCTAGCCATTCTAGCCACGAAGGGATATCCCCGCCAGCAAAAGTCCAGAAGCAGACAGCCTGAATTGGTCTGTCTGGTTGATCTGGTCTGTCTGGTCTATCTGGTTTAACCAAATACACGAGACAGACCGGACAGACAAAATAGACCAGACAGACTGAACAGACGAGATAGACCCGCCTTTTTATACCGGTGGACCGTTTTGAACAGCTTGGTCTGACGGAGCGGCTTTCGTCGTGACTTCTGACCAGACCTGCGCCCGTTGTTGCAGATGGTGGGAAACCTCGGCGCCGATCAGTAAGAGGGCTGCGGAGTAGTAGACCCATAGGAGCAGCAGAATGACTTCCAAGAGAGATCCATAGAGTTGGGCATACACGGTCGCATAGGTGATGTAGGTCACGAACAAGAGTTTGGTCGCGATCCAGAGGAGGCTGAACGTCAGCGCCCCGATCATCGCCTCACGCCAGTGCGGACGGCGCCGTGGAACCAGCCGATAGAGCCCCGTGACCGCAAGAAAGGCCAACGTGAAGGGAAGCGTATAGGTAAGAAACAGATCGTGGGCTGCGAGGGCCAGGAGATCGAGTCCCCAGAGTCTTGGCACATACCCGGTTAAGAAGTTGACGATTTGGGTCGCACTGTAAGAAAGCAGCAGCACGAATTCAGTCGCGGCGAGGGACGCGACGGCAATGCCGGTTGAGATGAGGGGATGGCGGCGCCAGGTGCTCTCGAAGACGACGTTCAGCGCATAGTCGAGTTCGTAGAACACCAGGGTCCCGAACCAGACGAACGTCAAAAACACAGCCCACCTGACGGTTTCCAGGGCGCTCACTCGATGCAACTCCTTCGCGATATGTTCGCCCAGCGAAGGGAGGAAGCCCTTGAGAAAACTGAGGAGAACCTGCTCTCCAACCACCTCCTGATTCACCACAAAACTCAGCCCGTAGAGCAACAAGAAGACGAGCGGGAAGAGAGAGAGCAGGGAGAAAAATGCAAGAGAGGCCGCCAAACTGGCGCACCCATGGCGCAGAAACGATTTTGCGAGATCCCAGAGAAAACGAAAGGGCTGCATAAGCGCGATAGATAGAGGGCTTGTCACAACGTAACACGAGTTGTTCTCTCGTGCACCTGTTTCAAGTATCGTATCGGGTACCGCCCGGCGAGAGAATTACTTAAACGTCAGCACGGATTGGAGCGCGAAGCTGACGAGAGGGTTGGGATAGAGGCCGAACAAAATTACGCCCGCGACGGCGCAAGCCAACACGAAGGAGAGAGCCGGCGAGGCCACGAGGCGTGGCTGCTCGACAGTAGAGGGATCCGGATCGCGCATGTACATCACCATCACCACCCGCATGTAGTAGTAGGCCGAGACGGCGGCAAAGATCAGGGCGATGGCGGCGAGCCAGGCCAACCCTGCTTCGACTGCCGCCATGAAGACATAGAATTTTCCAATGAAGCCCGCGGTCGGCGGAATGCCGGCAAGCGAGGCCATGAAGAGGAGCATGAGAAAGGCCGCAAGCGGCTGGCGCTTAGCGAGCCCTGTGAAGTCTTCAATCTCTTCTCCCTCGACCCCGCCTTTTCTGAGCATGCCGATGAGCGCGAAGGCGCCGAGCGTCATAAATGAATAGATGGCGAGATAAATCATGATGCTCGCGAGACCGGGTGTTCCTCCGGAGGCGCCAACCCCACGGCCGGCCGCCACGAAGCCGATCAACGCATAACCGGCATGAGCGATGCTGGAGTAGGCCAGCATCCGTTTGATGTTGGTCTGTACGATGGCGACGACATTGCCGAGCACCAGGGTAACAACGGCAATGAGCAGGAACAGGACCGACCAATCTGCCTTAAGCCCGCCGAGCCCTTCGACGAAGACACGCATGAATGCGGCAAAGCTGGCAGCCTTTGAGGCCACCGCCATGAAGGCCGTGACGGACGTCGGGGCGCCCTGATAGACGTCGGGCGTCCACATATGGAACGGCACTGCGGCCAGCTTGAAGCTGAAACCGACTGCAATCAGAATCGTGGCGATCAGCACGAGGGGATCATCCGCCCCGCGAGTGCCGATGGCGCCCGCAATCGATGCCAGCTTGGTGCTGCCGGCCATGCCATAGAGCAACGAGATGCCGTACAGCAGAATCCCCGAGGAGAAGGCGCCCAGAACGAAATATTTGGCTGCGGCCTCCAGCGAGCGGGGCTTAGACCGGTTGAGCCCGGTCATAATATAGAGCGAGAGGGACATCAGCTCGGTGCCGAGATAAATCGTGAGCAAATCGGCGCCGGAGACCATGACCATCATGCCAGAGAGGGCAAGGAGGATAAACCCATAGTACTCGCCAAGGTGTACCCGCTCCGCTTTCAGATAGGGCAGCGACATGAAGATGGTCAGGGCGGTCACCCCATAGAGAAGGATTTTCCAGAATCTGGCATAGGCATCGACCACTACCAGGTCGCTGAACGCAGAGACCCTGACATTCAGCTCATTGATCTGCCAGCCGGTGACTCCAAGGCAGAGGGCGAGGGAACCGACACTGAGCCAGGCCAGGAGATCTCGTCGCGAGGCTGGAGTGATGGGGTCCAACACGATGACGAGACAGGCCGCGAAGACGACAATGAGTTCGGGAAGCAGGGCCAAGAGATCAGCGCCGTACAGACTCATCGCAATGCGCCCTGGATCTTCGGCTGCTCTCCACCGACAGCCAACAGTGGACCTGTTATCCCGGCAGAAGGGGGGGCAGTCGGTGCAATTTTCGCACGGGACATAGAAGCAATTGTGTTGGTCACGCTCTGGTGCATCCGGCTCACGAGGGGATTCGGGAAAATCCCGATCAAAAATACTAACAGGGCCAGTGGCACCAGCGTGGCTAGCTCCCGTTGGTTGAGATCCTTGAGCTTCGGGAGATGATGCGGGGAGGGAACCCCGAAGACCACGCGCTGGACCATCCAGAGGAGGTAGGTGGCGGCGAGAATGATACCCAACGATGCCAGGGCCGTCGCGACCTTGCTCCAGAGGAACGTACCGACGAGCACGAGGAATTCTCCGACAAAACTATTGGTGCCGGGAAGACCGAGCGAGGACAAGGCAAAAATCACCAACAGGACGGCATACTGCGGCATCGGCGAGGCCAACCCCACATTATCGGCAATCAAACGGCTATGGGTGCGCTCATAGATAATCCCGACACAGAGGAATAGCCCGCCGGTCGTAATCCCATGGTTGACCATTTGGAGAACGGCGCCTTCGATGCCCTGTTGGTTCATGACAAAGAGACCAAGGGTGACGAACCCCATGTGGCTCACGCTCGAATAGGCGATCAGTTTCTTGAGATCGACTTGCGCCAGGGCCATATAGGCGCCGTAAATGATCGCAATGATGGAGAGAACGACCATCATCGGCGTGAAGAAACGGCTGGCGTCCGGCAACATCGGTAAACTGAATCGCAGGAATCCATAAGTGCCCATTTTCAAGAGGATGCTAGCGAGGATGACGCTGCCGGCAGTTGGAGCCTCGACGTGGGCGTCCGGGAGCCAGGTATGAAATGGAAACATCGGGACCTTCACCGCGAAGGCAGCGAAAAACGCCAGGAAGAGCCACATTTGTAGCGAGGCAGGATAGGTTCCCTGGCTTAATGCAAGGATATCGAACGTGTGTCCCCCATAAAAGTACAGGACGAAGATCGCAACCAATAAAAGCAAGCTTCCTACGAGGGTGTAGAGGAAAAACTTGATGGCCGCATACAGCCGGTTGGCCCCTCCCCAGACACCGATGAGGAGGTACATCGGAATCAGCATGGCCTCCCAAAACACATAGAACAGCACGAAGTCCAACGCGACAAATACCCCCACCATGGCTGTTTCCATGACCAACAACATGGCCATGAAACCTCGAACTCTCGTGGTGATCGCATTCCAGGATGCCAAGACACAGAGCGGCATGATCCCGACAGTCATCAAGACCAGCGGCAAGCTGATCCCGTCGAGACCCAGGCTGTAGTAAATGGGAGGAACCGTGATCCAGGCGACATGCTCGGTGAACTGCATCTGACTGGCCTGCGGATCGAAAAGCCACCAGAGCGGAAGGGCAACGAACAAATCGGCCAAGGTCGCGGCGAGCGCAATCCATCGGGCAGTCGATTCCGTCGCGAAATACATGGCGATGGCTCCCGCAAGGGGAAGTACAAGGAGCAACGAGAGCCAGGGAAAGGAACTGGTCATTGCCATCCCTTAAAAGAAAAAGAACATGGTAAAAATGGCCACCGCCCCGAGCGCCATGCCGAGCGCATAATGTTGCGTCTGTCCACTCTGCAGGAGCCTCAACATCCACCCACCCCAGGCGATCGCGCGGGCCACGCCGTTCACCGCGCCATCGACCACGTTCACATCCACACGCTTCCACAGTTCGGTTGCGGCAAAAAATGTGGGGCGGACGATGGTTCGATTGTAGGCCTCGTCGACATACCATTTATTCAGTGAGGCCCGATACAACGACTGCCACCGTTGCGCGAATCGATCCGGCAGCGACGGATTGAGCACATAGACATAATAGGCGCCGGCGATTCCGAGTAATCCCATGCAGGTGGCCGCCACCATAATGCCGATGGCAGCTCCCCCCTCGTGAGCCGCCCCGCCTGCCTCGGTCTCGAACATCGGTCCAAGAAACTCCGGAATACCCAGATAGCCCGTGACGATGCTGAGCAGCGCCAAGATGATCAGCGGTATGGTCATGGTGCTCGACGGTTCATGTATGTGGTCTACATGATGAGGATCGACATGCGAGGGCCCCCAGAACGTGACGAAGACCAGCCGAAAGCTGTAGAACGCCGTCATTAACGCCGTCACCAGGCCGAGCACCGTAAGGACTTGACCGAGGGGACCGGACGACCAAGCCGAGATCAGCAGATCGTCCTTGCTGAAGAACCCCGATGTCAGGGGAAATCCTGCCAGCGCGAGCGAGCCCACGACGAACGTCCAATAGGTGACCGGCAATTTATTTTTCAACCCGCCCATGCGCCGCATATCCTGCTCGTGATGCAAGGCGATGATGACGGACCCGCAACCGAGAAAGAGCAGGGCTTTGAACGCTCCGTGGGTCAATAAATGATACATACCAGAGGCGTAGGCCCCGAGTCCGCAGGCCATGACCATGTAGCCTAGCTGACTGACCGTTGAGTAGGCCACGACACGCTTGATGTCGGTCTGGGTCAGAGCAATGGTCGCCCCCACGACCATCGTCACTCCACCGGTAATCGCGACGACGGTCATGGCGGTAGGAGAGAGGTTATAGAGCGGAGCCAATCGCGCGACCATGAACACGCCTGCCGTGACCATCGTCGCAGCATGAATGAGCGCCGAGATGGGGGTGGGGCCTTCCATCGCATCCGGGAGCCAGACGTGGAGCGGCACCTGGGCCGACTTACCGATAGCGCCGGTGAACAATAAGATGCAGATGACCGTGAGCACCGAGACATCCCATATTCCCCCGAACGGCCCGAGGAGATTGATCGCATCGCCTGCAGACTCGTGCGCGCGGGCAAACATTTCCTGATAATCGAGCGACCCAAAGCTATACCAGACCAACAGGAGGCCGAGCATGAAGCCGAAGTCGCCGACGCGGTTGACGATGAAGGCCTTCGTGGCCGCGGCGCAGGCAGCCGGCCGGTCGTACCAGTGGCCAATGAGCAAATAGGAACAGAGGCCGACCGCTTCCCAGAAAATGAAGAGCTGAAGCAGGTTGTCCGCCATCACCAACATCAGCATCGAGAAGGTAAAGAGGGCGATGTAGCTGAAGAATCTGGCATATCCAGGATCTCCGCGCATATACCCGATGGTATAGATGTGGACGAGCGAACTCACGGTCGTCACAAGCAGCAGCATGACGGCGGTGAGCCGGTCGATGGAGAAGCCGATGTGAATGTCGAGCGTGCCCGAGGTCAGCCACGTGTAGAGAGGAAAACTTGTCTGATGGCCTCCGGCCACGTCGAAGAAAACCAAGAGCGAGAGTAGCCAGGACACGAGGACAGCCGGGACCGCGACGAGATGAGCATTGTCCTTGATCCAATGGCCGAAGAGCCCGAGGATCAGGAACGAAACCAGTGGAAGGAGCGGAATGAATTCGTACGTCATCGAAATAGTGCTGACTGCTGGGTGCTGAGTGCTGAGCGAAATGCCCGCAATACTGTCCGCGCATTGACCATTGACCATTGACCATTAAACATTGTGTCTGGACCTACCATTTCAACAACTGCAGTTCATCGATGTTGATCGTGGACTTGGCTCGATAGAGGGCGATGATGATAGCCAACCCGACGGCGACCTCTGCCGCCGCGACCGTGAGGATAAAGAAGACAAAGACTTGCCCTGCGATATCGTGGAAGTACTGCGAAAACGCGACGAAGTTGATATTCGTCGCGTTCAACATCAATTCGATCGACAGCAAGATGATGATGATATTCCGGCGAAGCAACACCCCGACGACTCCGGTCAGGAATACGATGCCGCTCAGCACGAGATAGTAAGACAGGGGAATAGTCATGGGTTAGTGTGGAATGAGGAATGTGGAATTGGCGTCATGATCGGTAGAAAATTCACAATTCATCATTCGCAATTTATAATTGCGGCGCATCGCCGCCGACGTCCTTTTTGGCCAGGATGATTGCGCCGATCATCGCCACGAGCAGGATCACGGACGCCACCTCGAAGGGAAACAAATAGGTGGAGTACAGTACGTCGCCGATGGCTTCGGCATTGCCGGCCCCCCCGACGGTGGTTTCTGTGCCGGTTGCCACGACAGGGGCCGTCCAGCCCTTCATCGCCGTGAGCACGATGGCCTCGAGGACCAGCGTCACCCCCACTGCGGCAGCCATGGGCCACTGCCGATGGTACCGGTCGTCCCGTCGCAAGTTCAGCAACATCACAACGAAGAGATAGAGAACCAAGATCGCGCCGGCGTAGACGATGATTTGAACGGCTGCGAGGAACTCCGCATGAAGCGTGACGTAGAGCCCCGCCACGTGAAAAAACATGATCAGCAGCGACAACGCGCTGTAGATGGGATTGCGCACCGCGACGACGAACACCGCTGCAGCGGCAATCACGATTGCAAAATAGAAAAAGAACGCTTGTTCCATCACACGTTTACCTCTGTGTCTCTCACGCGCGCGATCCGAAGTTCGAAGTTCCGAAAACCTCGAACTTCGGACCTCGAACCCACGTCCGTCCCGCCAGCCTCGTGCAGGACGATTCAGCCTGGTTTTTGCGGCAGGTGCTTGAATGCGACGTTGAAGAACGCCACATTCGGATGTTGGAGCTCCAACTGCTTCTCTCGAACCGGGAACGACCGGTCGCCGATCGCGAGCAATTGTTCCTTATTGAGGTGCAGTTGCCGCTTATCGTACACAGACCACTCGAATTCTCGCGTCATGCCGAGGGCATCCACTGGACAGGCATCGACGCACAGCCCGCAAAACAGGCAGCGGGTCATGTCCATGTAATATTCTTTCGCATAACGCTTCGTCGGTTCGTCCGGCACCTCCGCACTGACTACCCGAATAACCCGCGAGGGGCAGGCGGCTTCGCACAGATCGCAGCCGACACACTTTTCTACCCCGTCCTCGTACCGCAACAGGGCCAGCATCCCGCGATAGTTGTCCGGTAGTATCCGTTTTTCATGCGGGTACTGCAGCGTAATCGGCTTGTAGTGCAACATATGCGACATCGTCGTTTTCATTCCGACGAGAAGGTCGTACAGGGTAATGGTTTTGATCCAAGCCTTGAATGTCATGTCTGTCTGGTTTATTTGGTTTCTTTGGTTTGATTAGTTGGTCTGGTTAGCCTAGTTGGTTTCGATGCCTGTGCTTTCTAACCAAAGAAACAAAACAAACGAAGCAAACCAAATAAACCTTTCCTCACCGTGGGAAGAAATACAGTGTGAGCGCTGTGATGACGATGTTCCCCAACGCAATCGGCAACATCACCTTCCAGCCGAACCGCATCAATTGATCGTAGCGCAAACGAGGCAACGTGGCGCGTAGCCAGATGAACAGAAAGAGGAAGAAATAGACTTTCACGGTAAACCAGGCGATGTGTTCGATCCAGGCCAGCTGTTCAAGCCCGATATACTCGAGAATCGTGCCGGGATAGGGAGCGTTCCAGCCTCCCAAGAACAGCGAGGCAGCGACGCAGGACACCAGGAGCATGTTGGCATACTCCGCCGTGACGTAGAACGCGAACCGCATGCCGCTATATTCCGTAAAGAATCCGGCCACGAGTTCGCTTTCCGCCTCCGGCAGATCGAAGGGGATACGATTGGTCTCGGCCACGGCAGAAATCACGAAGACGACAAAGGCAAAGATTTGAGTATGGATAGGAAAAAATCCGTCGGGCCGTCCGCCCCAGATAAACCAATGCCAGAAGCCGCCGGCCTGGGCCTCGGTGATCTGCACGAGACTCAAGGTTCCCGCCAGCAACAGCACCCCGACAATGGCCAGCCCGACGTTCAACTCGTAACTGATAACCTGGGCCGCGGAGCGCAAGCCTCCCAACAGCGAGTACTTGCTGTTGGATGCCCAGCCTCCCAAGATAATGCCGTAGGCGCCGATCGAGGCGATCGCCAGGATATACAACACCCCGATGTTGATGTCGGCGACGACGAAGGGTTTGATCGTCATCCCAAACATGGTCATGCTTACGTCCGGGCCGAAGGGAATGACGGCAAATCCGATCATGGCGATGACCATGGTCAGCACCGGCGCCAGCTTAAACATGGCCCTGTTCGCGCCGGCCGGGATGATATCTTCCTTGAAGAACAATTTGATCCCATCGGCGACCGGTTGGAGAAGTCCGTAGGGGCCGACTTCCATCGGACCCATACGATCCTGCATCCAGCCGAGTATCTTCCGCTCGAAATAGGTCATGGTCGCAACCGTGACCATGACGATGCTCATCTCCGCGAGGATCTGGGCAAACGAAACCGCAAGTCGTAGGCTTATTTCAGTCACGACAGCACTCCGGGATGATAAGTGAAACATAACCACCCAGGTAGATAGGCTGAAGGTTTTGATGCAAGATAATTATTCTCCTTCGCCAAATACCCCGTAGCTTCGGGCCTTCAGCCTGAACACCTGAGTAGTTACAGTGAAACGCACCATTGATTCTCGTCCGCTCACGTCGTTTTCATCACCGATACGGACGCCGTCCGGCAGTACGGTACTTTTGTGTCCGGATCGACGATACAGTCAAAGAGCCGCAAGGCGGCCTGCGCGAAATGATCGGGAAACCAAGCCAAGCCTTCGGGCACGCGATCGAACACTTTCGCCGTGGTCGTGAATTCGCCCCTGCCGTTTGAAAGGCGAACTCGATCCCCCGTCTCAAGACCGAACCGGGCGGCATCCACGGGATTCATTTGCAAAAACCCGCTCGGTTCGATCTGCAGCAATCCCTTCGAACGGGTCGACAGCTTCCCTGAATGGAACAGGTTCTGGACGAGCCCGAGCTGGATTGTTCCCTCCGGACGCATCGCTCGCGCGGGCAGAGTATACCGAGTCGTGAGATCCCGGCGATATCCCTCATTTACGTATCGGTCGACGGCGATTCGATCCACTTCCGGAGGGATCGGTGATGGACCCAGCGATCCGTACCCGGGAATCACGGCCCGGATCTCTTTGAGGATCTCCTTGGCGTCACTGTATTCCAACGGCGCGCCCATGAATACCGAAATGGCCGACAGGATTTCCCAGTCAGGCCGGCTGTCCCCCACCGGATCAATCGCAGGCCGAACGGCCTGGACATGACCCTCGGTATTGGTGAAGGTCCCGGCTTTCTCCATGGCGGAAGCTGCCGGAAGCACCACATGCGCGAGCGCCGCCGTTTCCGTAAGAAACAGTTCCTGACATACAAGGAGGTCGAGTTTGCCCAGCGCCTCCTTGGCTCCGATCTGAGGCGGCAGGCTCCCGACAGGATTCTCTCCGATGACGAAGAGGCCCTTGATGATCCCGGCTTGGGCACGGTCGATCATTTCGACCAATGTGGCTCCTGCCGCCAAAGGAAGATCCTCTTTCCAGGCACGCGCGATCTGCGCGCGCGCATCCTGATCGGTAAGGTCGAGCGCGCCTGGCAGCAGTGCCGCAACCGCGCCCATTTCAACCGCCCCTTGATCGTTGTTTTCTTCCGCCAAGGGAGCGAAGCCGCAGCCCTGTGCGTTCAACTTCCCGGTCAAGAGAAGCAGATCGAGGAGATTGAGACAGATACCATAACTACCTTGGCTGCGCAGGAGAGTCTGGCCGGCAAGCGCGACAACACGGCGGCCTCCTGCCAGGGAAGCGGCCATCTGAACGAACGATTCGCGCGAGATCCCCGTGTTCAGGGCAAGATCGTTCCATGTCAATTGCTGCACCGCTTGAGAAACGGCCAAGACATAGTCCGATGCCCGTTGGCTGATCGCACTATCGACATGGTTGCCCTCGACTACCGCCTTCAGCAGGCCGAGAACGACTGCGCCGAACTGGGACGGCGCCACACAGAAATGTTGCTCCGACAGGTTGGAAATATTACTGATCGTGCCGACCGCAGTCTGGATCGCCTCAATCGTCAACAATGTCGCTCCATGTTTCTTGACGGCTTCTTTTACTTTAAGTCCGGTAATCGGATTCGCTTCGGTGATATTGGTGCCGACGAGGAGCAGCACGTCCGCTTGCACGATGTCCTCAAAGGTCACGGTCCAGCGATGCGTGCCTTGCACCCATCGCATCGCCTGCACCCCGTTGACATGGCCATACCGCGCGCTGCTATCGAGGTTATTGGTCCCGATCGTGAGGCGCATGAACTTCTGGAACAGATAGAGCTCTTCGTTCGTACAGCGGCCGGTGATCAGTCCGCCAAAGGCCTGAGGACCATGCGCTAACTTGAGCCGGTTGGTCTGTTCGGCCACAAACTCCAGCGCCTCTTCCCACGTGGCTTCAACCAGCACGCCATTCCGCCTGATCAGCGGATGGGTCACTCGGCTGGGATGGCTGGCCGCGTGAAACCCAAAAAACCCGCGCGCGCACAGATCCCCGCTGTTCCGGCCGGCGCCCTGGGCGCTGTTCACCTCGATCAACTCCTGGTCTTTGGTTTGGACCGTGATCTGGCAGCCATCACCGCAAAAGGTGCAGACCGTATCGGCTCGTTTGAGCATCCAGGGGCGGTATTCGTACATCGAGAGCCGGCTGGTAATGGCGCCGACCGGGCAAATCTGCACGCAGCCGCCGCAGAACTCACAGTCCAGGGGATGGGCGCCGAAAGACTTGATTTCGGTCATCGTGCCTCGTCCGACTGGAGCAAGGGCCTTGACGTCCATGACCTCGTCGCAGTAACGGACACAACGCAAACATTGCACGCAACGGTTCATCTGCGTTTCGATCAGGGGACTAAAATATTCCTTTTGGAAAATGCGCTTCGTCTCGATAAACCTGGAGGTCGCGGTGTACTCATGGGAAAAATCCTGGAGATCGCACTTCCCTCCCTGATCGCAGACCGGGCAATCCAAGGGATGGTTGGCCAGGATAAATTCGAGCACCGACTTGTGGGCATCGTGAACGACCGTCGTGGCGGTCCGAACGGCCATGCCTTCGGTTGCCAGCGTGCTGCACGAGGTCTGGAGCTTCGGCATCTTTTCGACTTCGACCAGGCACATGCGGCAGTTCGCGTCGGGCTTGAGCTTCGGATGGTAGCAGAAGTGCGGCACCATCACGCCGAC
>CAMDRK010000005.1 GCA_945906715.1 Nitrospira lenta | reverse complement strand
TCGGTGGAGTAGCGCGCAAACCCGCCGCCGATATGATCGTAGATCCCCCCGGCTGCCATCGCATCGAGCGTGCTTGTGACCATCTGCAAGGTTCGGCTCTCTCCTGTTCGACGGTAACAACGAAGGAGCAAGGAAAGTCCGGCGGAGGGGGGGAATTTCGGCGCACTGCCGAATCCACCATGTCGTTCATCGAAATTCTCACGGAACTGGATCACGGCCTCATCAAGCACGGAGAGGCTGACTGAAACTGGAGACACCGTCTTGAGCTCGTTCTTCAACCGTTCAGTCAATTGACGCGCTTGACTCGTGAGCCCGGCGGAATCTGTTTCCCATGCTTCGGAAATCTTTTTGAGTAGACTGGGAAATCCTGGCCGGCCCCAGCGATCGTCAGGAGGGAAATATGTCCCGGCAAAGAAGGGCTCTTGATCTGGCGTCAGAAAAACCGTCATCGGCCATCCACCCTGGCCATGATTGAGGGTAATCGTGGCCTGCATATAGATCTCGTCGAGATCCGGGCGCTCTTCCCGATCGACCTTGATACAGACGAAATGCTTGTTCATGAGTGAGGCAATAGATTCATTTTCAAACGACTCCCGCTCCATCACATGGCACCAGTGACAGGCGGAATAGCCGATCGAGAGCAGGATGGGGCGGCTCAGTGTTTTCGCCGCTTGCAAGGCCTGGGGTCCCCAGGCGTACCAGTCAACCGGGTTCCCGGCATGTTGAAGGAGATAGGGACTAGTTTCGTGAATGAGGCGATTAGACTTTGCCGATTCCGATGACGTGGACATAGTTCACGGTAGCATCGAGGCCGTGGAAGGGTCAATGAGCAGAAAAATGAAGGAGGCCTGCGACCGTTGATTGAGATGAAATAGACTGGTCATGCAAAATTGGTTCTGGCCAAGACCAGCCTTATGGTAGTCTATTCGAAAGATCGTAACTACTCAGGTGTTTGGGCTGAAGACTATAAATTATCGCGCAAGGAGCGAATGCGGGGGTAGCGGGATACAGGGATAGTCGGGGTAGGCTCTTACCCCTCTACCCCGTTGCCCCCTTACCCCATAGTTACTGGACCAGCCATGACTGAAATTGGGCCCTATTCCAACTATCGCCTGACCGTACGCCTTGAACTCGCCAATACGCCAGGCATGTTCGCAAAGGTGGCAGCCGTCCTGGCCGAAGAAGGCGCCAATTTGGGCGCAGTGGATATTGTTTCTGCAACGGCCGATTGTATGGTGCCGGACGTAACCTTCGACGTCCAAAGCGAAGCGCATGGAGAGAAAGTGCTTGCCAGGATCGGGGCGCTTCCGGATGTAAAAGTACTGTCGGCCTCCGACCGAATTTTTCTTTTGCATCTTGGCGGAAAGATTCGCGTGCAAAGTAAGTTCCCCATTACGACAAGAAACCTCCTTTCGATGGTCTATACGCCGGGTGTTGGCCGGGTGTCGCAAGCGATCGCAAAGGACAAGACCAAAGCCTATGCCTTTACCGGAAAGGGAAACACGGTCGCCGTGGTCACCGATGGGTCTGCGGTGCTCGGCCTTGGCAATCTCGGCCCTGAAGCGGCATTACCCGTGATGGAAGGCAAGGCCATGCTGTTCAAAGAGTTTGCGGGAATCGATGCATGGCCGATCTGTCTCAACACGCAAGATCCTGACGAGATTGTTCGTACGGTTCAGGCCATTGCGCCGGGGTTCGGCGCCATCAACTTGGAGGACATCAGCTCGCCGCGCTGTTTCGAAATCGAACGCCGCTTGAAAAGCACCCTGGATATTCCGGTGATGCATGACGATCAGCATGGCACGGCCGTGGTTATCCTTGCTGCTTTGACGAATGCGCTCACCGTTGTCGGGAAACGAATGGAAGACATCCGCGTGGTTGTCAATGGTCTTGGCGCCGCCGGAACCGCCTGTTGCAGGATGTTGCTTGCCGCCGGCCTCTCGCACCTTATCGGATGCGAACCTCAAGGGATCGTCTTACGGGGAGACGGCCAGCAGCTGCGGGCTTGCAGAACGGATCTCGCCCCCTGCATGACCAACGACCGTCCCCAAGGGACACTCCGAGATGCGCTCAAGGGGGCCGATGTCTTCATTGGTTTATCCGTCGGCAATATCCTTACAGCGGAAGACCTGGACCTGATGGCCGCTGATCGCATCGTCTTTGCCATGGCCAATCCCGATCCTGAAGTCCCTCGTGAATTGGCTGCCTCCCACTGCCGGATCTTTGCCACCGGACGATCCGACTATCCGAATCAAATTAATAATGCACTCGCATTCCCCGGTATTTTTCGGGGTGCACTGGACGTGCAGGCCCGCGACATCAACGAAGCGATGAAACTGGCTGCGGCTAAGGCCCTGGCAGAGACTATTCCCCCTGCAGCTCTTAGTGAGGACTACATTATTCCGAGTGTGTTCGACAAGGGAGTCGTACCGCGGGTAGCAAAAGCCGTGGCAACAGCCGCACGCGAAACGGGTGTGGCGCGCCGCCGCACCAAACTCAGTGACGACTTCGCATCCTCTTAACCCGACATTTCACATGAATTCAGCTGTTCTGACTGCTCTTCTGGCATGGGGCCTGGCTGTGCTACAATGCGCGCCTCTTGTTCATTTGGTCTGTTCGGTCTGTCTCGTCTGTCCGGTCTATCTGGTCTGTCTGGTTGATCTGGTTAGTTTCGTTCAACCAAACACACGAGACAGAGCGAACAGCCCGAATAGACCAGATGGACCTCTTGAACCAGATAGACAGGACAGACCAGATAACCAGACAGACTGGGCTTATCTAGGTGTGCGACATAGTTTTCTGCAGCCTCCTGGGAGAGAGTCTGGGGCATATGCCATTTACGCAAGGCAAATTTATCAAGTTTCAGAATGGGATGAGAAAACGGATCGATTCGCTACGCCCAAAAGCCGAAGAAAGTCTGGATCTCGCCGTCGATACGATGATGCAGGAGCGGGTCGACAGCTTCTTTCGCGTTGAAGAGGGGCTGGAGGAAATCATTAAGTCGCTGCTCCAGATTGAAGAGGAAATCGCAGAGATCCGTGATCTTTCCGGCGCCATGCGCCTGGAGTCCCGTCTTGAGTTTGTCGAAGACCGATGGGATGATTTTGACAGCGAGATTCGAGAGCGCCCCCGGCGCCGGCGCAAGAAAATCAGCCTCGCCGATATGTTGAAAGCTGCCAGCGGGGGAGGTGGCGATCTGTCGCAGGGGTCGAGCGGAATCAATAACGCGATGGACGCCTATGCCGCGATGGGAGTAGAATTTGGCAGTTCGCTGGCCGATGTCACCGCCTCATTTCGCCACAAAGCCAAGCAACTCCATCCCGATTCAAATAACGGCGACCGCAGTGCTGAACCAGAATTGAGACGTATGTTAGAGGCCTATCAGTTTCTAAAGGAATACTTGAGCCTGAGTAATGTTGAACCTCCGCATTCGCCAGACGCCACCTACCGTCCAACAGAATGAGATATACGTGACACCCAATTCACCTCTGCCGTATGTGACTGATCAGCAAGGCCTTGAATCCCTCTGCCGCGCATTGCGGGAAAGCCCGCGGCTGGCTCTGGATACGGAGTTCGTCGGGGAAGACACCTTTATTCCACGACTCGAACTGATCCAAGTCGCCACCGCCACCACCGCCGCCGTCATCGACTTTCCTGCCGTCCAAGCCAGCGGATCGCTCGACGTCTTCTGGGAACTCATCTGTGATGCCAAAATCGAGAAAATCTTTCATGCCGGACGGCAGGATCTCGATCTGTTCGCCACACATGCAGGGCAGATCCCGAAGCCATTTTTTGATACCCAGATCGCCGCCGCCATGGTCGGGTATGGCGCCCAAATCGCCTATGCAAACTTAGTCCAGCGACTCCTTGGTACCAGGCTGGCGAAAGCCCATACCTTTACGAACTGGAGTGCGCGACCGCTCTCGGATGGCCAGATCGCCTACGCATTGGAAGATGTCGAATTCCTCCTGTCGATCCATACGCATTTACAGGATCGCCTCCGCGCCCTCGGCCGATTGGAGTGGGTCAGTGAGGAGTTTGCACGTCTCGAAACTGCGGTGGGAGAAAAAAGTCGAGAACCGCAGGAACGCTATCAACGAATTCGAGGGTGGGACACGCTCAAACCCAAAGGGGCTGCGGTGCTGCGTGAGTTGGCTGCTTGGCGGGAAGCGGAAGCTCGCCGCCGGAACGTGCCTCGCGGACGTGTCATGCGCGACGAGGTGCTGCTCCAGCTTGCACGCCATCCCCCAAAATCGGTCAACGATCTTCGTGGCCTCCGTGGCGTCCATTCTTCCGAGGTCGATCGGCACGGGGCACAATTACTAGCGGCCATTACCTCGGCGCTTGCGCTTCCACCATCGGCCTGGCCGGAGGTTCCTAGTGAGCGAAAACCTGATCCTGAGTCGACGGGTATCGTCGAACTCCTGCAAGCTGTGCTGAAGGCTCGCGCAGCAGAGGAGGGGATTGCTCCCACTATGGTGGCCACCAGTGCCGACCTACAAACACTCGTGGAGGCCAAGCAGAATCGAACAGCCCTTGATGTGCCTATCCTCCGCGGCTGGCGGCGACAGCTGGCTGGGGATCTACTCTTACAGGTCTTAGATGGTGCGGTCCCTATTACCGTAGACCGAACCTCCGGTGCTCTTCGAATGACCCAAGACCTTCCTTTGAATACTTCGAGCTGACGCACCGTCGAGTAGTCCTCTCTGTACCCTGTCTGACAACCTCCTCTGACTGTTCACAAATGGCCTTGAGGCGCCCTTGCGCTTGTGCCTCCCTCATAAAGCGATCACAGACGCCGGATTCTCCCTCAAAAACCATGGTTTTATCGGGTCGCAGTTTGAGCGCTTCCTACAGCGTAGAGCTGGGCTGGTATGGTTCTGGCAGTTCTGCTAGGGCCCCGGTCCACTCTATTCATAGGGGAGTACGATGCTACCTCAGCTCTGGAAATCTATCCTCGCGCTGCTCTTCCCTGGAGGGCTGATTCTTCTCCTTGCGATCGGATTTCTTCGTCCCCAGGGGCTCCCGACCTGGTTGCAACAGCCGATCGCCGCCCTACCGTATATCGTCCTCACGTTTGGGCTTATCTTTGGCTGGTACCTTGCCAGCAGTCGCATGATCCTTTCCCTGCTTGTGTTGGTGCTGGCCGATCGGGCCATGGTTCTGATTCCCAATGGCGAAGTCGATCAGGAGGCCGTACATCAAACGATTGACGCTATGACCGCGTTTCTCGTCCCTCTCAACCTGCTGGCCTTCTCCATTCTCAAAGAAGGTTCACTTTGGACATCGCGTGGCCTAATACGCCTCTCACTCGTCTTGCTCCAACCTATTCTGCTGCTCTGGCTCTGCCGTCCGGACCAGCATGATCTGGCGACATCATTATTTGCCGGAGCATTTATTCCGCTGATGTTCACGGAATGGACGCCGATTCCGCAACCGGCGTTGCTGGCATTTGCTACAGCATTGCTGCTGCACGGCATACGATTCGTCCTTCATCGCGACGCGCTTGAAGGAGGAGCAATCTGGGCGCTAGTGGCCATTTTCGTGGCCTACCATACGAGCCGTTATGGCTGGCACCCGACAAACTTTTTCATGACGGCCGGACTGGTTCTCTTCGCCACATTGCTTCAGTCCTTTCATCGGCAAACCTATCGGGACACACTTACCGGCATCCCTGGTCGCCTGGCCTATAACGAAGCGATCGGACAACTTGGGAAGCGATTTTCCGTTGCAGTCATCGGTATCGACCAGCTCACGCAATATGCCAATGTCCATGGAAAGTCTGTCAGTGAACAGATCTTAAAACAGATCGCACCGAAAGTTCTGGCAGTCTGCACAAGTGGGCAAGTCTTCCGTACGACTGGAGAAGAACTCACCGTACTGTTTCCTGGAAAATCGACTATTGAAGCGCTCAGTGCGTTGGATACTATCCGGAAATCGATCGAAGCAGTCTCGCTGTTTCTCAGAGGAAGAGAACGAGTGTGGGAAAAGGAGCGAGCGGCTCAAAAGACCGGACCACGCGACCAGGCGCTTCCTGTCACCTTGAGTATTGGCGTAGCGGAAAAACTGAACGACAGCGCGACACTGACGCTGGTGATCATGTCGGCGTACCGCGCCCTCTATGAAGCCAAAGGAGTAGGGGGGAACGTTGTAAAGCGTGGGACCGAAGAGAATGTGCCGGTACGGCGTTCCGCTACAGGAACAGGAAGAGTCTCCTCAATGAGCGAATATGGAACGTAGGGCCAACTACAGTAGCTGCTTGATAATCTCTGCCGGTCTAGCCAGGATTACCTTCTCGCCTTTTTCGACAATCGGACGCTGAATGAGATCCGGATGGGTCACCATCAGATCCAGCCAATCATCGTCAGACAGAATCTTTTTCGACAAACCGAGCTCCTTGTAGATGTCCTCTTTGGCTCTCAGAATGTCCTTCGGTGAGAGCCCTGCTTTTTTTAACAGATTCTTGAGTTGAGCCTTCGTGAAGGGTTTCTCATAGTAGTTAATAGCCGTGAATGGCTTGCCACTTTCTTTTAGCAGTTGCACGGCCTGACGGCAGGTGCTGCAGGTGGGTTTTTGGTAAATCGTCACCGTGGCCATGTTTGAACTCCTTGGTTCAGCGCCGTGCATGCCTTGCGCCATTTTTGCCCCTGTGATACATGAGCCCTATCATGATTACATCAGCCCCATGATGCCGACGCCAATTTTTGGAACCAGCTCTAGCGGTCAGTTTTCCTGCGCGACAGATACGCATCATACCTTACGAGACCTCCGCACCAAGCGCAAGGGACAGCCGGTGCTCGTCGTCGGGCATGTCTTGGCGAGGAAAGGCCAGGAAGGAAGCTTTGAAGTCTTTAACGATCGGCTGGCCATTGTCAAATTCTCCGACGGTGGCGCGATCGGCTATGACCCTCAGGAGTTGCTCTTACCTACCGAGATCGATGATAAGGGTACCGCCTACTTTGAGATTCGCCCCTGCCGGCAGTGCGAACAACTCTTCCCATTGACCGCTGAGGATTGTGAGTCGGCAGAAGAACCCGCCTCTTGTCCGGAATGCCGAAGTTCGAAGTTCTAGGTTCGAAGTTCAGGAAACCTCGAACTTCGGACCTCGAACCATCGTCCGTCCCGCTCAGGTATTCTGGCTAGTCCCTCAACGGTGCAACCTCGATCGCTTTCTTAATCAAACAATCGCCGGCAAAAGACTGGAGAGACATCGGCAGCATGCCGGCATCGATCACATGCACCGTGACAATCTGGAAGCCTTCGGGGTTTTTGTACCCTTCAAGCCTCATGGCATGGCAGATCTCGAGCTTTTTCCATATCAGATTATTTAGGATTGTCTCCGATGCGAGGAGCTTCATATCTGACACTGAATCATTGATCGAGACCTTCGCCGTTACCTGGGCCTTGTCTTTTGGCACCTCACTTACTACGGCAAACGCAAGGGTCTCCCCTTCGGCCTGTGCCATATTGGCTGCTCCCATTGCAAAGAGACCAAGGATTGTCAGCTGGAGGGACAGAGACACCGTCATTGCGTACTTCCTCGGCATATCCGATTCCTTGTGTGAATAGCCGACAAGGTGAGTATGCCAATGGATACGAGTCATTACAAGATCCGCCTCGCTTGTTCATTTGGACCGAATAGACCAGATAGACCAGACAGACCGAATAGACCAGACAGACAAGATAGACCGGGCTGGACGTGCAGACCCCACTACATATATCCTGACACACAGGTAAGGGATACGGACCATGCCGCATGATTTTATGCCGGGGCTTGCCGGCGTCCCCGCAGCCAAATCTTCGATCAGCGATGTGGATGGGCAACGCGGCGTGCTCGAGTATCGAGGCATCCGTGTCGAAGAGCTTTGCCTGCGATCGTCCTATCTTGAAACGTCTTATCTGCTGCTGTTTGGACATCTTCCCACTCAACCGCAATTCGCGCGATGGTACGAGGACATCCTCCATCACCGTCGCATCAAGTTCAAGATTATCGACTTGTTGAAATGCCTTCCGGAGCACGGACATCCAATGGATGCCTTGCAGGCTGCGGTTGCCGCGCTGGGCATGTTTTATCCAGGCCGAAATGTCCAGGACATCGAAAATAATTATTGGTCGGCGGTCCGTCTCGTTGCCAAACTGCCCACGATCGTCGCTGCCTGGGCGCGTTTGCGGCATGGGGACGAATACATTCCACCGCGGGACGATCTCGGATTTTCTGAAAACTTTCTCTATATGCTCACGGAGACGGACCCGCTTCCCTTGTGGGGAGACATTTTTGACGATTGCCTAATCCTCCATGCCGAGCACACGATGAATGCCTCAACCTTCACGGGTATGGTCACTGCCTCAACCCTGGCCGATCCCTATACGGTTGTCGCATCTTCAATCGGGGCGCTGAAGGGCCCGCTGCATGGAGGGGCCAACGAAGAAGTTGTGCAGATGTTGAAGGAAATCGGCGAGCCAGGGAAAGCCAGGCCGTATCTTGAAGAACAGGTCCGTGCAAAACAACGGCTGATGGGTTTTGGTCATCGGGTGTACAAGGTCAAAGATCCCCGCGCGACAATTCTACAAGGCCTGTGCAAACGGCTTTTCAAGGAATGCGGTAACTCGCCGATGTACGAGGTGGCCGTAGAGGTTGAGCTGGTTGCAGAAGAATTGTTGAAGGGGAAGGGGATTTATCCCAACGTCGATTTCTACTCTGGAATTGTCTACGACAAGATGCATATCGAACCCGATCTGTTTACACCGTTGTTTGCGATGGCGCGTGTATCGGGGTGGGTCGCCCATTGGCTCGAACAGCTTCGAGAGAATAAATTATTCCGTCCTGACCAGATTTACTCCGGTGAGCATGGTCAACCGTACGTGCCCATTGATCAACGTTAGCAGGATGCTGAAAAAGTCCGCCAGCATCGTTCTCGCATCGTTCAGACCCTCAACGTACCCCAAGGGTACGCCTCGGCCATTCACTCGCTGCGGCCTTGCTGAACGGCCATTTTGAGCATCCTGCGCGAGACAGGCGGGACGGGCGAGATGGGTTGATCTGGTTCATCTGGTCTATCTAGTCTGTCTGGTTCAACTAAATAAACCAACTAGACCAAACAAACAAGACGAACCATCGGTTCTCATGCTACTGCCCTTGTACTCGCTGGCGGCTAACGTTTATTATGGCGCCCGCAACAGCAGGCACCCTTACACCGGAGTAGCATCCATGAAGAAAACAGCAACTCAGTCGCCACCGGCGACCAGAATTGAACGAGATACGATGGGCGAGCTGGCCGTACCGGCTATTGCCTATTATGGAGTGCAGACCGCCCGTGCCATTGAGAACTTCCCGATCAGCTCCTTGCGATTTCCCCGTTCCATGATCCGGGCGATGGGACTAATCAAACGGGCAGCCGCTACGGTCAATCAATCGCTGGGCCTCCTCGACAAGAAACCGGGGGATGCGATCAATCAGGCAGCGACCGAAGTGGTCGAGGGAGCGCTCGATGCCGAATTCCCCGTAGACATTTTCCAAACCGGTTCCGGCACCTCTACCAACATGAATACCAATGAGGTGATTTCCAATCGCGCGACCGAGCTGTTAGGCGGAGCGCGAGGCAGCAAGCTGGTGCATCCAAACGATCACGTCAATCTTGGCCAATCCAGCAACGACGTGATTCCCACGGCCATTCATATCGCCGCCGGGGAGATGATGCAGCAACAGCTCATTCCGGCACTCACTGGCTTGCAGAAAGCACTTGCCCGTAAAGCCAAAGAGTTCGACAAAGTCGTCAAGATCGGCCGCACCCATTTGCAGGATGCGACACCTGTTCGATTGGGTCAGGAGTTCGGTGGTTACGCGAGGCAGATTGAATTAGGCATTCAACGGGTCAAGCGGGCGCAAGAGGCGCTCAGCGAAGTGGCGCTCGGCGGCACCGCGGTCGGGACAGGGCTCAATTGCCATCCGAAGTTCTCGGCCAAGGTCATGGCCATCGTCTCGAAAGAGACAGGTTGTAAATTTATTGAAGCGAAAAACCACTTTGAAGCGCAGTCCACCCAGGATTCGTTAGTCGAAGCGAGTGGGGAGTTGAAGACCATCGCCGTGAGTCTGATGAAGATTGCCAACGACATCCGCTGGCTCGGTTCTGGCCCGCGTTGCGGGCTTGGGGAGATCAATCTGCCGGAAACACAGCCGGGCTCGTCCATCATGCCTGGCAAGGTCAACCCAGTCATTGCCGAATCGGTGACGATGGTCTGCGCCCAGGTGATCGGCAACGATGTCACCGTGACCGTGGGAGGGCAGGCAGCCAACTTCGAACTGATCGTCATGCTGCCGGTGATGGCCTATAACGTATTACAATCCATTGAGCTTCTCTCGACAGCCTCGAGCAACTTCGCAGTCAAGTGTATTGATGGCATCAAAGCCAATGAGGAACGTTGCAAGAGCTTGATCGAAGAAAGCCTAGCCATGTGCACGGCTCTGGCTCCAGAGATCGGGTATGAAGCTGCCGCGAAACTCGCCAAAGACGCCTACAAATCCGGCAAGACTGTGCGTCAAATGGCCAAAGAACAAAAAGTCCTGCCGGGAAAGCGGCTCACCGAACTGCTAGACCCCTGGCGCATGACCGAACCAGGCGGACCGGTGGGGAGCGCAGGGGGGTAGGAGGGGTAGGGGGACTGGCTCCGCCGTTTTCGGCGGTGCCTGTCCCACTTCTCCGGCGGCGCTTCACGCGCAAAAGCAGCTTTGACACCACAAAAGTTCCTATGTTAAAGTCCGCGGAAGTGTTGAGGTTCTAGGCATTTTCACTCACTTCCCCCAGGGAACAACGTATGAGCACACCGACATCGCATGTAATCATTGTGGCTGGCGCTGGACCGGCAGGAATGGCCGTGGCGAGTTCACTCGCGAAGGCAGGCCATGAAGTCATTATCCTGAATCGGGACATCAAGTTCGGCGGGTTGGCTGAGTACGGGATCTTCCCGGCAAAACTCAAACTCCGTGGTGGTCTCAAGAAGCAGTACTGGGAATTACTCGAGCGACCGAACGTTCATTATTTCGGCAATGTCTCAATTGGCAACGGAAAAGATCTCACGGTGGAAGAGGTCCGAAGCCTTGGCGCCGGCGCAGTCGTATTTTCTATTGGTGCGCAGGGGACCAAGGCCATCGGAGTAGAGGGAGATTCAGCCAAGGGCGTGTTCCATGCGAAGGATGTCGTGTACCACTTTAATCGGCTTCCTGGGTTTGGCGATCGCCCGTTTGAGATGGGTAAGCATGTCGCGGTGATTGGCGCCGGCGATGTAATGGTCGATATCGCTCACTGGCTGATTCGCTACAAGAAAGTCGAGCGGGTTACAGCGATCGTGCGGCGTGGACCTGCCGAGCGAAAGTACAATCCGAAAGAAATTCGAATGGTGTGCGCCAACATGGATGTGAGCGGGATTGCCAATGAGGTCGCTCGGATTAAAGACCGCCTGGCTGCGGTCGGCCAGAATGCAGACGAAGTACTCAAGGGCTTGACGGACGAGTTTACAAAGTGCGAGCCGAAGGTTAGCGAGACACAGATGGGCTTTAAGTTTTTGGCCTCTCCGAAACGTATCCTAGTGGATGGAAACAACCGTGTTCGTGGGCTGGAGATGGAAGACAACAAGCTCGATCCAAAAGGCGAGGATACGGTCGCTGTCGGGTTAAAACAGTATTATGAGTTTCCTTGCGACTCCGTAGTCTTTGCCGTCGGTGACAAAGTCGATGAGACCGTCGGGCTACCATATAAGAGCGGCCTGTTTGTCACAAACCCCAATAAGACCGGCAACGATCCGGACGACGCGCTCTTCCAAGCCTATGATGAGACTGCAGGGAAGGTGGTGGACGGCGTGTTTCTCGCCGGGTGGGCACGAAAAGCGAGCGAGGGCTTAGTCGGCATCGCGAAGCGGGATGGAGATTGGTGCGCTGACGTTGTGACCAAATACCTCTCAACTAAAACATCTGGTAGCCACTCCGACATAAAAGTAGTTCTCGGCAAGCTTGCTTCAACACTCACGGCGCACAAGAGTTACCCAGTCGATCTGGCAGGGCTCCGCATACTCGAATCGAATGAAAAAACTCACTGGGGCGAGGATTGTATCGGGGAATTCAAATTCACGAGCAACCAGGAAATGCTCAAATTGATCGAGAGCGGGAAAGCCTAGCCTGCACGTCTTTAATTTCTATCCGTCCCCCCACTTGAGTTTCTCTCTGAGTACATCGTAGTAATTACTTTCGGGAAATCTGATCAACCTGGTCAGGTTCTCTGATGTCTGAATCACGACTGTATCTCCCTGCGTGATCGCCACTCCCACCTGCCCATCGAGTGTCGCCATGGCGCCATCATCTTTACTGGTGAGGGTCACTTCAATCTCCGCATTGCCTGGCACAATCAATGGCCGATGCGTCAGCGTATGGGGACTGATCGGCGTCAGGATCAATGACTGGACTGCCGGATCGATAATGGGGCCACCGGCAGAAAGGGAGTAGGCGGTGGAGCCAGTCGGGCTGCTGACGATCAACCCGTCGCCCCGCAAGTTGGTGACGAACCGCCCTTGAATCGCGATCTTCAGTTCGATCATGCGGGCGAGGGTGCCCTTACTGATCACGACATCGTTCAATACCACTCCTTGCGCGACTGTTTCTCCATGCCGATGGATATGCGTCCGTAGCATGAGCCGTTCATCCAGCACAAAATCATTCGCAAATACCCGTTCGAGCGAGGGGTAGAGATTCTCCAGACGGACCTCCGTCAAAAATCCTAACCCGCCCATGTTGACCCCCAGAATGGGAATGCTTCGTTCCCCGGCAAGTCGAGCGGCACTGAGCATCGTTCCGTCGCCGCCTAAGACCAAAAGCACGTCTGCCTTGCTTGCCAGCTGAGTTTTCTGATACCCACCCTGTTCACCGAGAAGCATCGCCGATGACTGGTCCAAAATCACGTCGATGCTTCGAGCTCGGAGCCAGGCAACCACATCTTGTAGCGTGCTCTTGATCTCAGGGAACTTCGGCTTTACCAAAATCCCGATACTTTTGTTTTTCATTGCTAAAACCCTGTCGTGGCGCTATTTAGATATGGGCTGGAAAGTCCGAGATTGTATCGGGAGGGTTCTTTTGAAGTCAACGAATCAGAAGCACAGCAGACATCTCTGCACGATGTTCCGTCCAGACCGGCTCGTGGCATGTACGATTGTTTCACAGCCTTGACACTGAAAATCCTTCTAGATAGTATTAGGTCAGATTTTTCGAGAGCTTTGCGCATTCGGAACCGGTTATAGGCTCCCCCTAAAAGGAGGCAGGATGTTCGAAAGATTTACGGATAAGGGCCGGAAGATTATCATTCTCGCGCGGGAAGAGGCTGAGCGGCATCAAAACGACTACCTCGGAACCGAGCACCTCGTTTTGGCCATTCTCCGCGAATCCGACGGGATTGCCCTGATGATTTTGAAAAAGATGGGACTCTCGACCGAACAGATTCGTTTGGAAATTGAACGGAACTTGCCCGGTGGCGGAACCACCATGACCTTTGGCGAAATTCCCTTCAGCCCCCGGGTCAAGAAGGTTATCGAGTATGGGGTTGAAGAAGCCCGTCTCCTTGGACACAATCATATCGGCAGTGAACATCTCTTATTGGGGCTCCTCCGAGAAGAGGAGGGGATAGGCGGGAAAATCCTCCGCAGCCTGGGAGCGAATCTTCTGACTGCCCGGCAATTAACCGTAACCTTTCTCCGAAAGTCTGCCCCGCGTGAGCGCGATCGGAAGAGCAATACCCCGGCGCTCGATGAGTTCGGTCGTGATCTGACCCAGTTGGCCCAGGCAGGGCAACTGGATCCCGTCATCGGCCGAGCCGACGAAATCGAGCGGGTACTTCAGATCCTGAGCCGCCGTTCGAAAAATAATCCTGTGCTCATCGGGGAAGCGGGTGTCGGCAAGACCGCCATTGTCGAAGGGCTTGCCCAACGAATCATCCAGTCCGAAGTGCCGGATAACCTTCTTTCACGGCGGGTCATTGCGCTCGACCTCGGTTCGCTGGTCGCAGGGACGAAGTATCGTGGTCAGTTTGAGGAACGGCTGAAGGTCGTGATGAAAGAAATTGTCCAGGCCGGCAACATCATCATCTTTATCGACGAACTTCATACCTTGGTCGGAGCAGGGGCGGCAGAAGGATCGATCGACGCCTCCAACATGCTCAAGCCTGCTTTGTCGCGAGGTGAAATCCAATGTATCGGCGCAACGACTCTCGATGAATACCGAAAGCATATTGAGAAGGACGGAGCCCTCAAGCGGCGATTCCAACCGATTCACGTCCAACCGCCGAGTATTGAGGAGACGGTCCTGATCATCCAGGGGCTTCGTGATCGGTACGAAGAGCATCATGGTGTCGATATTTCAGAAGAGGCCATCCTTGAAGCGGTCAAGCTGTCGGACCGATACATTAGCGATCGGTTCTTGCCGGACAAGGCCATCGATTTGATCGATGAGACGGGATCACGGGCTAAACTGCAGACCTATGCGCTGCCGACTGATCTCAAGGCCATGGAACAGGAGTTGAAAAAAGTCTCCCGTGACAAGGAACTAGCCATCTCGATGCAGAACTTTGAGGAGGCCGTCCGCCACCGCGAAGAAGAAGAACGGCTGCGGAAACTGTTGGATGAGTCTAAGCGTGAGTGGAAAAAGAGCCAGGAGAAGAATAAACCGACAATCGGCAAAGAAGAGGTGGCCTATGTCGTGTCCAAGATGACAGGCATTCCACTCTTCAAGCTCGAAGAAGAAGAATCGAACAAATTGCTGCGCATGGAGGAGTTCCTCCATAAACGTGTGGTCGGACAGAACGAAGCAATCTCTGCTGTGGCCAGAGCCATTCGACGGTCACGCGCCGGCTTGAAGGAAGCGAAAAAACCTATCGGGTCCTTTATTTTCCTGGGACCAACCGGAGTTGGAAAGACCGAGCTGGCGAGGACACTGGCGGAGTTCCTCTTCAATAGCGAAGACTCTCTTATTCGGATCGATATGTCCGAGTATCAGGAAAAATTCACCAGTTCACGACTCTTCGGAGCCCCTCCGGGGTATGTGGGATATGAAGAGGGTGGGCAATTGACTGAACGGGTCAGGCGTCGGCCCTACTCCGTGGTCTTGTTCGATGAAATCGAAAAGGCGCATCCTGATGTGTTCAATATCCTGTTGCAAGTATTGGATGATGGGGTGCTGACCGATAGCCTCGGACGCAAGATCGACTTCAAGAATTGCGTCATCATCATGACCTCCAATATTGGGACCAAAATGATCCAGAAGGGGGTCTCGCTCGGATTCCAGAGCACGGAAGGCGATCAGGAGCGTCATAAGAAGGAAGAAGTATTGGGAGAATTGCGCCGATCGTTCAGCCCGGAGTTCTTGAATCGGATCGACGAGATTGTGGTCTTTCATCAATTGGATAAGACGCATCTCTACAGTATCCTCGATATTCTCTTGGGTGAGCTCAACCTGCGTCTCCTCGAAAAGGGTGTGGAACTCGAGGTCGATGACGACGTCAAGCAGTGGTTGATTAAAGAGGGCTATGAACCGCTTTATGGAGCGAGACCGATGCGTAGGACAATACAGCGCGCGATCGGCGATCCTCTCTCCGAGGAGATGATCAGAGGACGATTCAAGGAATCTCGAAAGATCCGCGTGGTGCTTCGCGATGGTGCTCCGGCATTCATCGCGCAGGAGGCGATGGCCGGCGTCTAATTTCCCGGACCCGTGCCTGCGCGGCCTCATTGCAAGGAGTTAGGACAAGGCCCTTGTGGCATCAGCAGCCACAAGGGCCTTGTTATTTAGATTCTTGCAGCGTATCTTTTTTGTCGGTCCAATAGCGTAATCAAAACGATTTCACGATGACCTCCATTGAACAGCCAGCCTCCACCTGGATACCAGGCCCCATTCTTGGGATCGAAACGTCATGCGATGAAACGGCTGCATCGGCGCTTGCCGCAGACGGCTCCGTCCTCTCGAACGTTATTGCGTCACAGCATGACGTCCATCGGCGATTCGGAGGCGTCGTTCCCGAGCTGGCCTCCCGTGCCCACGTTGAGTCGGTTGAGCGTGTGTCCGCTACGGCGCTTGAACAAGCCGGCCTTGCATGGACGGATCTCGTCGGAATTGCCGTCACCCAAGGCCCTGGCCTGGCAGGTGCTCTACTCGTTGGGGTCAACTATGCAAAAGCGCTGGCCTATGCTTTGAATATTCCGGTGGTCGGCGTGAGTCATCTTGAGGGCCATATCGCCTCCGCCTGGCTGAAAGATCCAGCGTTTCCCTTACCCTGTGTGGTCCTGGTTGTCTCGGGCGGCCATACCCATCTCTATTATAAGAACCCAAGTGGACACTGCCGTCTTCTGGGAGCAACCAGAGACGATGCGGCAGGGGAGGCTTTTGACAAAGGTGCTCAGTTACTTGGGCTAGAATTTCCAGGAGGACCAGCCATCGATCGTCTGGCCCGACAGGGGAATCCTGACACAATAGCGTTTCCCCGTTCCTATCTTAAAAATGGAAGTCACGATTTTAGTTTTAGCGGTTTAAAGACGTCATTGCTCTATAAACTTCAAGCAATGGATGACCAGTCTCGCATGGCAAACGTTGCTGACTTGGCGGCCGGTTATCAGGAGGCCATCGTGAGCGTTTTGGTTGAAAAGTCCTTTGCCGCAGTTCGGTCATCCGGCGCCCGGGCGTTAGCCGTCGTCGGAGGGGTGTCCGCCAATTCTCGGTTGCGCGCGTTGCTTCAAGAACGAGCAACTTCTGAGAGCCTGCAGTTGAGTCTTCCCCCGCTGTCCTACTGTACCGACAATGCAGCGATGATCGCTGCAGCCGGGAGGCAGGCTCTTCGCACAGGGCTCCGTGCATCATTGGATATGGATGCCCACGCGTCCCTGTCCGGTTCATTTAGTCTGTCTGGTTGATCTGGTCTATCTGGTTGGAGAGGCCTATTCTACCTTTCAAGTCAACTGATCGCACCGGCAAGACCCACCGGACAGACCAGATAGACAAGATGGACCTCATCAACCAGATGACTGGACAGACGAGACAGACCGAATAGACCAGACAGACCAGGCTTTCGAAGACAATAAGGAAAGGACGGCCATTCCAGACATTCACGGACAGGTTCTCGGTCTTCGCGCCGGCCAGCTCACCATGCTTGAGCGGCTCTATCGACGGCGTATGCCCGTGGATGAAGTGCTCTCAGCTGAAGCGGCAAAAACCCTCGCACAGTTTACGCACGAAATTCGGCGTCCCATTGGACTTGTCATCACCAGGCGTGGAGCTGTCCAAGATGTCTTGGTAGGAGCCGGCGCTGAACCCTCACCGACGACCCTGGCCACCTTTCGCGCAAGCCCGCGATCGCTGCGTGGCCTTCGCCTGATACGTTCGCAATTAAAGGAATTACCCTTGGCTCAAGAAGAGCTTACGATGCTGGGCCTGCTCCGTCTCGATATGATTGGCATGTTGTCTGTTACTCCCAAAGGCGAACCAGGGCTACTTTCCCTGGCCCATCTGAATGCACCCAGCCCACAGGGGCAGCTGTATACCCTCTTGACGCCCACTCTGGTGCATCAATGCCCGGTGAGTTTCGAGACGTTCATTCGCGAATTAGAGGCCGACCTCCAGCGTCAGAGTAGTTCTCATACGATGGCTCAGGGGCAGACCGCCATCCTCGTGAGCGCTTCGCCCAAGAGCAAGGCTGAACAAGAAGAGCGCCTCGCAGAATTGGCCGAACTGGCCTCCTCGGCAGATCTCACTGTGATCGATCGATTAGTGCAGCGTACACAGAGCGGCCATCATCGGTTTCAATTAGGAAGCGGCAAACTTAAGGACGTCCTGATGCAAGCCATGCAAAAGGGCGCGGACTTGCTCATCTTCGATCAGGATTTGGCCCCTGCTCAGCTGCGGGCCATTGCGGAGATCACCGATCTCACGGTCATCGATCGGACCCAGCTGATTCTCGACATCTTTGCGCAACGAGCGCATAGCCGAGAAGGAAAAGTGCAGGTCGAGTTGGCGCAACTCCGTTATCTGCTGCCCCGTCTCTCCGGTCAGGGAACAAGCCTTTCTCGTTTGGGCGGCGGCATCGGCAGCCGAGGGCCCGGTGAAACGAAGCTCGAAACGGATCGACGTCGCATCAGAGAGCGCATCGACTATTTGGACCGAGAGATTGCGGGCTTTGCCCGTCACCAAGATCAACGGCGATCGCGCCGCATCCGGCAGGCATTCCCAGTCCTGTCCATCGTGGGCTATACGAACGCCGGCAAGTCGACATTACTTAACGTCTTAACAAAAAGTCACGTGACCACGGCCCCACGCGTCTTTGAAACGCTCGATACCACGAGCCGCAGGCTGCATTTCCCTCATGGCAGGGAAGTCATCCTTACCGATACAGTGGGGTTTATTCGCGATCTGCCTAAAGATCTCCTCGCAGCCTTTAGAACGACGTTGGACGAAATGCGCGATGCCGATCTCCTCCTTCATGTGGTCGATGCAGGGGCGAAAGATTTAGACACCCATATTGCATCGGTCGATACCGTGCTACAAAGCCTCGCCCTCGATCAGATTCCACGGGTCTTGGTCTTCAACAAGTGCGACCAGCTTCCGACCGGGCAAGCGGAGGTCCTGTGCCGTCGGTATGGGGCGATCGGGATTTCTGCGCTGCACCAGGAAACCTTGCCTGTGCTGATGCAGCATCTCGAAGAACAGCTGGCCACGCTTGTCCCACTTGCATCTCATCCATGACCCGCTGCACAATTGGCAGATTCTGGTACCGCCCATGACAACAAAATCTCTGCCATCATCGGATCATCGAAGGCGTCTCCGTGAGATATCGAAGACGCTTCAACGTACGATGCCGAGCCCAAAGATGGAACTCGACCATTGTTCCCCTTGGGAGTTGCTTGTGGCCACAATTCTCTCCGCCCAATGTACCGACCAGCGAGTCAATCAAGTCACTCCATCGCTCTTTCGTCGTTATCGACAACCAGCAGAACTGGCTGCGGCTCATCTTCCTGAGCTCGAACAGCTCATTCGTTCCACGGGTTTCTTTAAGAATAAAGCAAAACATTTGGTTGCTTGCAGCAAAGCGGTGGCCGAGCATTTCGGCGACCAGGTTCCGCATACAATGGAGGAATTGATCACCTTGCCTGGTGTTGGCAGAAAAACTGCGAATGTCGTCCTCGGGAATGCATTTGGCCAGCCCGGTATCGTTGTCGACACCCATGTGAAGCGCGTGGCGAAGCGACTCGGTCTGACCAGATCAGATAATCCTGACCTGGTCGAACAAGACCTGCAGCAGCTCCTGCCAAAATCCCAGTGGACGGCTGTCTCACAACGATTATTACTGCATGGCCGCTACATCTGTCTTGCGAGAAAACCGCAGTGCCGCACCTGTCCGGTCTATCAGCACTGCCCATGGAAAGAGAAAGGCCCCCAATGATTCGTAGCATGACCGGTTTCGGTCGAGGACAAACTCCCTGGCAGGATGGGTCCGTGACGGTGGAAATACGCTCCGTCAACCATCGCTTTCTCGAAATTGCCTGCCGCTTACCCCGGCCATTGAGCCACCTGGAGGACTCCTTTAAGAAAGCCATTCAGCAATGTTGTACCCGCGGACGTATCGACACGACCGTGACGGTCCAGGCCGGCAAAGGCCGTGCTGGAAGCGTCAACCTTGACCAACCACTCGCAAAACAGTACTATCAGGCCCTTTGTATCCTGAAGAAATCCCTTAAGCTCAGTGGGTCCGTCGATTTGTCTCTCATCGCTGGTCTCCGTGACGTGCTCTCTGTGACGGATCAACCGACGGAAGACCCGAAACTGGCGAAGATCGTTCAGCAACTGACAGGCCAGGCACTGAAAGAACTTGAGGGTATGCGAGTGCGAGAAGGGAAGGCCTTGGCAGAGGATATGAAAGCACGGATTCAGACGATCCGGGGACACAAGACGCTCGTTGCAGCACGGACCCCTTTGCTTGCCCAAGAGATTTTCGACAAAATGAAGGTCCGTGTGGAGAAACTGCTGGGGTCTGAAATTCCCGATCCTCCCCGGCTCTACCAGGAGTTAGCGGTGTATGCAGACCGTGGTGACATTACAGAAGAAATAGTCAGATTGGACTCGCATATGATACAGTTCGAGCAGACGCTCGACCGTGCAGACTCTGTGGGCAAAACACTCGATTTCCTGCTCCAGGAAATCGGGCGTGAGGTCAACACGATCGGCTCAAAAGCCAATGACGCGGAAATTGCCGGTCATGTGGTCCAGATGAAGGCTGAGCTGGAACGTATTCGGGAACAGGTCCAGAACGTCGAATGAATTCAGCCCCCACAACCAGCCCCTCGGCGCCGGTATCCGGCCATCCGCGATCCTCGATGGATCGGCGGGGAATTCTTTTTATTATCTCTGCACCCTCCGGAACGGGGAAAACCACACTCTGCAAACAACTCACGGTGAGTCTCCCCGGGCTATGGCATTCCATTTCCTATACCACAAGGAAGCCTCGTCCGGGCGAAGAGCATGGGCGCGAGTATTATTTCGTCGATGAGAAGACTTTTCAAGAGATGACCGCAAAACATGAGTTCGTCGAATGGGCCCACGTATACGGAAACCTCTATGGGACACCTTGGAAGTCGCTGACAGAAAAGATCGATCAAGGGATCGATGTGTTGTTGGAGATCGACGTACAAGGGGCCATGCAGGTCAAGAAACGATTCGAGGATGCGGTGTCGATCTTTATTCTTCCTCCCTCGATGACCGTGCTCCGGTCCCGACTCCATACCAGGGCCTCCGATACGCCGGAAGAGATTCAACGGCGACTGCACAAAGTGAAAGAAGAGATCTGGTCTTACAGGGAATACGCCTATATCGTTCGAAACGAAGACCTCAGCCGATCCCTTCGTGATCTCGAAAGCATCTTTTGGTCAGAACGCTTAAAGACGAAACGGTTGAACATGACGTGGCTCGAGAATAATTTCATTCTTGACGATGAACAGAAAACAGGAGATCACAAAGATCTTCCCCAACCCAAAGGAGTACTGCTTCCATGATCGACATGCTGAGACTTTTGCCCCAATACACTACAGGCGAGTTCGATTCACGTCACCGGCTGGCGATCATCGCAGCCCAGCGGGCGAAGCACATTGTACAGGGGTCGCGTCATGTCCCTTCGCGCTTTACCAAAGAAACGACTATCGCCCTCGATGAAGTGCTCAGGGGGCAAGTCAGCTACCTCGTCGGTCAAGAAGCGCGGGATGCCATGAAGGAAGCGAAGCGCGGGAAGGAAGGCGAAATGGAGCGCGTCGCTTTGATGACCGGCGACGATGCGAAGGAGATTAAGAAAGAACTGAGCGTGTATGTCGACGATTCCCCAGCGCCGGCGCCGGCGCCGGCTGAGAGTGAGGAATAAGCGAGGTAGCCGATGACGATATCCGGCTCCATCGGGCCGACATTGGTTGGCAAGCAGATAGTGCTGGGCGTGACCGGCAGCATTGCAGCCTATAAGGCTATTGCATTGCTCCGGACCTTGCTCCGTGAAGGAGCAAGGGTGCAGGTCGTGATGACGCAATCGGCCACGAAGTTCGTTACCCCGCTGACCTTTGAAGTGCTTTCCGGGCACCCTGTCTCAACGGAAATATTCGAAGCGCATCAGGAGATGAAACATTTGTCGTTGTCCGAGCAGGCCGATGCCATCGTCATTGCCCCGGCCACAGCCAATTGTCTTGCAAAGTCAGCGTTGGGGCTGGGCGACGATTTACTCTCGACGCTGCTCCTGACGGCACAGTGCCCGCTGATTCTGGCTCCTGCTATGGACGGAGGAATGTGGACTCATCCATCTGTTACCGAACACGTTGAAAAATTACGTGCGCGGGGAACGATCGTGGTGGATCCGGAAGTCGGCCCGCTGGCTTCTGGGCGAATCGGTCAAGGCCGTTTGGCAGAGGAAGCCACAATTTTGGAAGCTATTCAGGCAGCGTTGGCTCCACGACGCGATTGGCAAGGACATCGTATTCTGGTTTCGGCAGGCCCGACGCAAGAGGCGATCGATCCGGTGCGTTTCATTTCAAACCGCTCCTCCGGCAAGATGGGCTATGCGATCGCCGAAGCCGCCCAGGCAAGGGGAGCACAAGTAGTCCTTGTCACCGGTCCAACGGCCTTACAACAGCCAAAAGGCATCGAGGTCATTTCCGTCGCCACGGCTGAAGAAATGATGAAGGCGCTGTCCTCGCGCCTCGCATGGTCCACAACGGTGATCATGGCTGCCGCTGTGGCAGATTTTCGACCCACGAATCCCGCGTTGCAAAAATTAAAGAAACAGGGGCGAACCGGACAGACGCTCGAGCTCGAACGGACTACGGATATCCTCGCCTCCTTATCTGCCCAACGGACCACGCAACTCATGGTCGGCTTCGCGGCTGAAACCAGCGATCTGATCGCCCATGCGAAACGCAAACTGACGGAAAAAGGACTCGACCTCATCGTCGCAAACGATGTCACGACATTGGGAGGAGGATTCGGCAGTGATCAGAACGCCGCCACATTGATCGACCGGGAGGGGGTTCTGACAGAATTGCCGCTGATGCCGAAACGAGCGCTCGCCGATGCAATCTTGAACCGGGCGCAAGAACTGCTCCGTGTCAGACAATCCAATCAGCCATCCAAGCTAGTCCGGGGAAGAGGCTAGAAGCCTATGGCTCAGAATCAGCAAGCCGCCGATATCTCCATGGAAATCGATCGATTGGCCACCCAGTTGGCCAAAGATCCTCATTCCAAAGTGTTCATGCCACTGGCCGAAGAGTACGGAAAGGCCGGGATGTGGCAGGAAGCAGCTGGCGTGCTCGAAGACGGCTTGAAATTGTATCCCGGTTTTATTACCGCCATGGTCGCACTGGGACGCGCCTACGACCAGATGGGGCAGACCACGAAAGCCAAGACTCTTCTGGAAGAGTCCGTCAAGTTGAGTCCGGAAAACCTGCGCGCACACCGGACCCTGATCAAAATTTATACGAGTCAGGGGCTGAAGGAATTGGCGCTTCAGTCCTGTGCCGTCATTCTGGCAGTCAACCCGCGCGACGAAGAAGCGCTCTCTGTTCAATCTGCTTTGGGCGGACCGCTGAAACAAGAGAAGGAAGCGAAACAGTTCAAGCCTACGGGTTCGCTGAAGTCTACCTTTTCCCTCCAGCAGGCTGATGCACCGTCTGCTCCTGTCGAATACACGGCCTTTGCCGCCAAGACGAATACCGTGCCTGATCTGACTGCTTCACCGGCGAACAAATCTGAAATCATTTCTGCCGATCCATTGAGTGTGAAAGCGTTTCTTATGGAGACAGCCCTTCTCCCAGGGGATCAGACAGGGGAGCAACCAGCAATCGCGAAACCGGACGTACAAGCTACCGATACCGAGGTGATGCCTCCTCGTTCTCCTCACCCAGGAGCCGTGGCCCAGCTGGAAGCCTGGCTTCATACCATTGAATCACGTCGTCAGGATCGTGATACCACGAACGAGCCGCAGCCAAAAACTTCCTAATCTTTTTGCACGTTTGACCGGTCTGAGGCAGACTGCTACAATGCCTCATTGCTGGACCCCCTATCACGAGGAATCGTCCTCACCTATCCAGTATGTGCCTACAACAACATGCTACGAATACGAGTTTTGCACGGTCCAAATCTGAATCTCCTCGGGACTAGGGAGCAGTCGATTTACGGCACCCTGTCACTCGAAGCCCTGGATTCAGCCATCACGACGCTGGCGAAGGAGTTGGGAGTGGAGGTGGATCTGCGACAGTCGAATAGCGAGGGTGAACTGGTGACCTGGATCCAAGAGGCTCGGACCGAATACCACGGGATCATCATGAACCCTGCCGCCTATACGCACACCAGCATTGCAATTCGGGACGCTATTGCGGCAGTTGGACTGCCGACAGTTGAGGTCCATCTGTCCAATATTCATCAGCGTGAAGAGTTTCGCCATCGATCGTATATTGCAGGAGTCGCTCTCGGACAGATTACCGGCTTAGGTCCGACCGGGTATCTTCTCGCCCTGCGCGGCCTGTACGACCACTTGACCACATCCCGGCGCGGGAAGAAGACACCAGCACCGGCAACATCGCGACGAACGGCAAAGTGATTGAGACAGTGAGCCTGACGAGCGGCTTTTGACAGTCTGAAGGGAGTACCGAGTGATTTCTACGACGGATTTTCGCGGTGGTGTGCGGCTTATGGTCGATAACCAGCCGTTTTATATCGTTGAGTTTCAGCATGTAAAACCGGGCAAGGGCGGAGCGTTCGTGCGCACGAAGCTCAAGAGCTATCTTTCAGGCAATGTCTTGGATCGTACCTTCCGATCAGGAGAACGGTTTGAAGAACCGGATCTTGAAGAACGGACCATGCAATTCCTCTATGCAACGGACGATGCCTATACCTTTATGGACACGGAGAGCTTTGAGCAACTGACGTTCGAAAAGGGCAAGCTCGGCGGCAACGCGGACCTCTTGAAGGAAGACATGACAGTGAAGATCCTTGTGTACGAACATCGCCCGATCGACGTCGAGCTGCCCAACTTTATCGAACTAAGAGTCAGCGATACGGAACCGGGTTTCCGTGGCGATACAGCAACAGGAGGCACCAAACTCGCCACCCTTGAAACCGGCGCCACCATCAAGGTTCCGCTCTATTTGGAAACTGGGACCGTCATTAGGATCGATACCCGTACTCGAGAGTATGTGGAGCGTGTTCGGTGAGCAAACGGACGTCAGGCAAATCGAAAAAGGGTGTGCCGCCGATCATTTTGCCTCAGGCTTTTGTACCGACCCAGAGCGGGCAGAGTTCACGCTTACTGTCGGGACAACAAACCAAAGACATTCAGGAATTGATCGAGCTATTAAAGAAAAACAACCTGACCGAATTGGAGTTGGAGCGCGACGGACTCAGAGTTCGCGTGCGATACGAGGTCGGCGTTAAGTCAATCTCAACCACTGTTGCTGACCAGGGAGCAGCCGGATCGACCTCAGCCGTTCACGCGCCCACCGTGGCCGGTGCTCAGACCGAAAATACGACAGGGATGGTCACCATCGTGTCTCCCATCGTCGGAACATTCTATCGGTCTCCCTCTCCTGATGCCGATCCCTATGTTGAAGAGGGTGATTATGTGAAAATCGGGCAGGTTCTGTGCATCGTCGAAGCGATGAAGCTGATGAATGAAATCGAATCGGAGGTCAATGGGCGGGTCACGAAAATTTTGGCCGAAAGCACCAAGCCGGTGGAGTATGGCCAAGCGCTCTTCCTCGTCGATCCGACAGCCGCACCTTAGTCTTCTTCCCTCGATCCACATCGGAGTACTCGATTGTTCAAGAAAGTATTGATAGCCAATCGCGGTGAGATTGCGCTCCGCGTGATTCGTGCCTGTAAGGAGCTCGGCATTAAGACCGTGGCAATCTTTTCTGAGGCCGATGCGGCAAGCCTCCATGTCCGCGCAGCCGACGAGAAGATCTGTGTCGGGCCTTCTGACGCAGCGCTGAGCTACAGAAATATTCCCAACGTCCTGAGCGCCGCCGAGATCACCGGGGCGGATGCCATCCATCCCGGTTACGGTTTCCTCTCCGAGAACGCCCATTTTGCAGAAGTGTGTGAGTCCATCGGCGTCAAGTTCATCGGCCCAACGTCCGAACACATCGCCCTCCTGGGCGACAAGGCCAAAGCGCGTGAAATCGTTGCCCGCCGTGGCTTACCCGTTACACCAGGCAGCCCAGGCGAACTGAAGAGCGAGCAGGGAGCCCTCGAAGCCGCCGGCAAGGTCGGCTATCCCGTCATCATCAAAGCCTCAGCCGGTGGGGGAGGGCGCGGCATGCGCGTCGTCAATAAAGCCGAGGATCTCGCTCGCGCGTTTCAAGCCGCTCAGGCCGAAGCAAAGACCACCTTCGGGAACGATGCCGTCTACCTCGAACGATATTTTCTCGAGCCTCGCCATATTGAAGTGCAGATTGTCGCCGACCATCGTGGGCATGTCGTACATCTTGGCGAGCGCGACTGCTCGATCCAACGCCGGCATCAGAAATTGCTTGAAGAAACGCCGTCGCCTGCTGTCGACGAAAAACTCAGACGTGAAATCTGCCGAGTTGCGGTCGAAGCCGTCAAAGCCGTGCACTACAGGAATGTCGGCACCGTCGAGTTCCTGCTCGACAAGGACCACAACTTTTTCTTCATGGAGGTGAACACTCGCATCCAAGTAGAGCATGCGATCACCGAAATGGTGACCGGCTTCGACCTCATCAAGGAGCAGATCAGGCTCGCCGACGGTCAGTCTCTCTCGTTCAAGCAGCAAGACGTCAAGCTTATTGGACACAGCCTCGAATGCCGCATCAATGCCGAAGATCCTGAAAAGTTCACGCCTTCTCCAGGGATGATCACCAAATACAGCGCACCAGGCGGATTCGGCGTGCG